>JAISBG010000618.1 GCA_031266315.1 Planctomycetaceae bacterium
TCCGTATCTTAAAAGACAGATACCGAAATCGACGGAAAAGACACTATATTCGGACAACTCTTATCTGCGCTATCACAAACCAAGAATTGACACTACAAAAAGGTTAGAGAAAAGGTCTATTAGAATGAAACATCGGAATGAAAAATAAAGGAAAGAAAATTAAAATTAAAAAACCAAATCCATCAGTCCCGCTCGAAAAATGATAACTGGACGTACCATCCACCAGCGGAGAATAAAATAAAGGATACTCAACGACTCTCCAAAATATTTTAATACCAAATAGACTATTGAAAGGGTGCGGTTTTTAGAAACTCCCTAAAGCTGATGTAGTGAACAGTAATATTTCAAGTACAGACGAAACTGCCAAAAATCGAATGCCTTTTCCGGTAGGACAATTCAAAGGTCTGGAGGCAATTAGTGACGGAACCAGTAATACAATCGCCTGGAGTGAAACCGGTGTTCCGGCTTTAACTGTGAATGATAAAAGTGTCAAGAGTTCCCTTGCACTTGGCGTAACAGGTCTTAGCGGTACATCGGGGTTAACCAATTGTTTGGGAGTGGTAAGTACCAGTGACCCCAGCATTCTTAACAGGACGGTTTATGCGTCATCAAATACCGCTGGTACCAATGAATATACCGCTCGACGTGGTAATAATTTGTACTATTATCCCGGATGTTATATTAGTTTTGTAACAATGTTTCCTCCCAACTCTCCCAATTGTAGTTCCGGTAATCGCGATGCGTGGGGACATTGGTCAGCCAATAGTTTTCATTCGGGCGGTGTCAATGGAGCTTTTTTTGATGGTTCAGGGCGGTTTATCAATAACTCCATTGAATACGTAACATCCGGTCTGAGTACGGCTCCCAAACAAAATTTAACCGGTCAAAGTGAATACGGTATTTGGGGAGCAATGGGTTCCATCAACGGCGGTGAATCAACAAGTCCGTAATTTTTGTACCTATTTTCTTTTGACACCTATCGCTGGAAACAATTATTTTCAGCGATAGGATTTCATTTTTGATTCTCTTTTAACTTTTTGTATTATTATGAAAATTATTGTTTGTTTCTTTATTATTTTAATTTCGATTTTAGGATGTTCTTCGCAACAACTGCCGGATGATCTTCCCGTATTGTATCCCTGTAAGATTACGGTTATTCAGGACGGGCAACCTTTAACCGGTGCCTCTGTTATTTTACACTTAACAGACCATCGTCCGGATCATGGAGGAAAATCATGGATTCCTATGGGATTGACCGATGAAAACGGAGTTGCTGTAATAAAAACCAATGCACGATATAACGGTGCTCCGCTTGGAAAATACAAAATTGCGGTCAATAAAACCGAACGGGAAACGAGTAAATTAGAACCGGCTCCGCCTGAAGACAGCCCTGACTATGCACGATGGCTAGAAAAAAGCCAAAGTGAAAAACTCCATGAATTCGGACTCGTTGAAACAATTCATACGAATGCCGAAGAAACTCCTCACGACATAGAAGTTACAAAAAACGTCAATCAAAAAAGTGTTGATGTCGGTAAAGCAGTCCGAAATAAAATTATTACCTATTTGAATTTGTGTAATTATTCAGTGAAATTTTCCTGATTCTACCGGATTAGGTGTCCAAGCATTGAAAAATTCGTTTTAAACGCGAAACACACGAAAAAAGATGAAAAGAGGTGGGCGACCTTTCGCTGAAAGGTCGCGTCGGCGATAGCCGACTGTGAACCTGATTAACGACGGCAAACGGTATTGCTTTCCGTTTTGGAATCAAATTGCCAGCCGTTAACAGGAGCAAGTCGGCTAACGCCGACGCAACCTTTTAGCAAAAGGTTGCCCACCTTATGATTGCTGACCTTTAATTTTACGATTCTGGTGGGAAACACCTAATCCGACCACCCCTTTGGGTCGTATATTTATAGCAATTGAATAATTACAAAAATACCAATTTATGACTCACACCGTATATTAAGGTTTTGAAGTCAAATCGAAATTAAAAATATTTTCTTCACCTTTAACCACGTGGGCGTTAAATGGAGTATTTTTAGTAACAGTATAGATTTTGGGAAGTATTTGTACGGAACGAGTTGTTTGAGTTGTTTTTCTGGTTTCCGGGTCAACTTCGGTTCCTCCTGTCAATTTGGATTCCAACTTACTGACAGTAACCAGATATTCACCGGCAGTAATACCGAATGAAGCACTGGAAATGGCTTTCAGTTTGTAATTTCCTTCGGCATCCGTAACTCCCGAACCGCCTTCTCCGGTACTTTGGTTTTTGGGAGTAAACGCGATTCTCGCTCCCTCCAAATTTTTTCCATCTAAAGTTACTTTTCCGCTAACGGTCAACAATTCCGGTCCTTGAGGTTGACAACCGGAAAAGAATGTCAGTACGGTTAAGCATAACGCAACAATAATAAAACGGAACATGTGTTTAAATGATAACGGTCCTTTCAACCTAAATTAAAGTGACGATAAAAAATGATTATGGAAGCGATACCGATTCGTTACAATTTCGTGTTCCGACAGCTCCCCAAACTCCAAAAGTGGAAGGATCAGCTAGATCACGGCAAATTCCAGCATGGGAAGCCGAACCTAAATGAGCGGTCTGAGTTCCGCAGTCAATTGTTTCGGAAACGAAACGAACCGCTCCGTCACATAAACAGACATTGACTCCGCCGGAATGGTAACTGGAAGCAGTATTCATCGTGAAATTTTCACTGTTACCGCAAGAAGGGGCATTGGGAGCTAAAATCGTATTGAATGTTGTAAAACCGCATCGGCTGTCTCCCCAACGGTATCCTTTCATTCTCCAGATACTGCCGCCGGAAGTCATGTCCAATTCACCGCCGCTCCCGCGATAAACGGAACAATCCGAAGGAACAACCATGTCTGTATTAAATGTTCCCTCCAACACAATAGCGGAGCGAATTTTTGTATCGTTTTCATCGGTGGAAACGCAACCTTCCGAAAAAGCCAGTGTGTTACTTAAACCATCCTTGACCGCTGAAAAAGAACGCGGACCGCCTTGACGATCGTTGGGAATACGGTCATGGATGAAAACTCCCCGACCATACCAATCAAAAGGAGCATGAGAATCTCCCATCATATTGGCAAGGTAATTGGTTCGTGCCATACTGCCGGAATTGGTTTTTGCAGAACCATCGGAAGGACATAAAAAATAAGTAACGGAATTTGCCCAAGGAGCCAAGACCGTATTTCCCGATGAATCGGTATAAGTGGCGTTCCAAGGCATGGGCGTATAGGTTCCGGCGTCATCTGCAACACTTGCCGCATGTGATAATCCGTTACACAATTCGGCGTAAAGTTGGGACTGTTCCATAAACGCCAAAAGGCTGCAATGTACCGACAAAACATCAGCTCCATGCATTCGCTCTCCGCTGTTGACAGCGGGATTTGAAAAAGGTTTGGTCAAATCTGTGGGCCAACCGTGTGCCGGCAAATATTTTTTGGTATCGTGGTGATTGTGAACCGCAATTCCCAATTGTTTTAAATAGTTGGTACATGCCATTCGTCGTGCCGCCTCGCGTGCCGCCTGAACTGCAGGGAGCAGAAGTGCAATTAACACACCAATAATCGCAATAACAACCAAAAGTTCAACCAACGTAAACGCACTTGTAACGGAAAGATTTTTCTTTTGTTTTCGAGCAATACGATAGATATTCATAATAGAACTCCTAAATTTTTGTAAAATAAATGGAACTCATAAAACTTCTCTAAAAATTTGACATTTCAATAAAAAAGGTTTGTAAGTCCTTTCTAAATTTTTAATGGTAAAAATTTTTTTGAAAATGAATTTTTGGAAAAGTCCCAATGAGTAAAAAATAAAAACCGGAAAGTGTTACTTTAATTAGGGAAGAGAAACGGCTTCTGTACAGTTCCGGGTTCCTAAGGCTCCCCAAACGCCAAATGTTGAAGGATCACTAAGATGACGACAATATCCTGTGTGACCGGAAGGACCTAAACATGATGTTTGTGTTCCGCAATCAATTGTTTCGGAAACGAAACGGACGGCACCATCTCCAAGACAAACATTAACACCACCGGTATGATAACTTGAAGCGGTGTTTATTGTAAAATTTTCACTATCGCCGCAGGAAGGAGCATTAGGGGCTAAAATTGTATTAAATGTTGTGTAGCCGTGCCGACTGTCTGCCCAGCGATATCCCTTGTTACTCCATAAACTGCCGCTGCTGGAAATGTCCAAGATACCGTTCATGCCGCGATAAGCGGAACAGTCTGAAGGAACAACCGTATCCGTATTGAATGTCCCGTCCATAACAATCGCGGATCGAATCCGGGAATCATTGCCGCTAACCGAAACACATCCTTCCGAGAAAAAAATAGTGTTACTTAAACCATCTGTAATCGCAGAAAAATTCCGAGGACCTCTAATTGTTCGGTTTAATCGGTCGTGAATAAAAACTCCGCGTCCTTCCCAATCGTGTGGCGCGTGGGTATCGCCGAAAACATTGGCAATATAATTTGTTCGTGCCAATGTTGATTCTGGTTTTGTTTGAGCGTTATCATCGGAAGGACACAAGAATGTCGTAACAACTCGCGCAAAAGGAGAAATAACCTCTTGATCTGAAGAATCATGATAGGTTCGTCCCCAAGGCATTGGGGTGTAAGTACCGGCATCATCAGCCGCACTTGCGGCATAAGAAAGGGCACTTGTAAGTTCCGAGTGGAGTGAATTTTGTTCCAAAAAGGTCAAAAGACTACAGTGAACGGAAAAAACATCAGTACCATGCATTCGTTCTCCGTTGTTGACGTCTGGATGAGAATAGGGTTTTGTCCAATCTTCGGGCCAACCGTGAGCGGGTAATTTGTCTTTGACGTCGTGATGATTGTGAATTGCAATCCCAATCTGTTTTAAATGATTTGTACATTGCATCCGCCTTGCCGCTTCTCGTGCTGCTTGAACAGCCGGCAACAGGAGAGCGATTAACACGCCGATAATCGCAATCACCACCAGAAGTTCGACGAGAGTAAAGCCGAACGGTAAAGAACGAACAAAGGAGAAAAAACTCGAAAAGTTGTATTTGGAAAGAGAAAATTCTTCGTTTAATTTTTCCTTTTCCTCACATACTGCCCCCCCCCCCCTGACTTGCCCATTTTAACATTTGACTTTTCACCTTGTTTTTTGGTAATTTTTCCGAAGCGTTCTCAACAAAGTTTTTCATCATTAAGTTCCTTATTTACAAAGTTTTTTGAAATTCCCGCGTTACATCTGCCGCAATACAACACGGCAAAAAGATACAACGCAATTGAATAAGATTCAAATATTCTCAAAGACACTACCGGATGTCAAGAGAAATCTTTTTTTTGAGAAAATTTTCTGATTCTACCGTATTAGGTGTCCCGACATTGACAAGTTCGTTTTAACACGAAACACACGAAAAGAGGTAGGCTATTTATCAAGAAGCCCGCTGGGCGGTCGCGCCGGTTGAGTTTTACTCG
>JAISBG010000624.1 GCA_031266315.1 Planctomycetaceae bacterium
CCCGTATCTCGACGCAATGATTGACAATATCACCGGCAATACAAAACCGGAAACTCCGCCAGTTTCACCGGTTCAAGAAATTCCGCCAACTCCGCCGGTTCCAGAAACGCCGCCAACGCCGCCGGCTCCAGAAATTCCGCCAACTCCGCCGGAAATACCGAAGAAATTTAGCAAACAAAATTTTGACAAATTCTCGATTGATGTGCCGAGTGATTGGAAGAGTGCGATTGATACGCAAACCGGAGTGTTTGGTTTTATATCGCCGGACAATGCCGAGAGTGTGATAATTCTTTTAATTGAACGCGAAGGTAAAGAATATAAAAACTCGAAAACAATGATAGATGCGGTGCTGGAAAAAATCCCGTTTGCGACAAATGCCAAGTTGACAAAAGGCGGTTATTACAAGTCATCGTTCACGAATCCGAATAACATTAGCGGTTATGTTCTCGTTGGTGCAAAAAACGGAGTTGCGGACGCGATAGCCGTAGTGGGAGATAAACCGAAAACAATGCAAATAATTCGTTCAATAAAATTAAAAACCAAACGCCCATATTTAGACGCGATGATTAAGTCAATCGTAGAACCGTAAAAATGAAAAAACGAAATATACCGGAGCTGGTATAGCAGAAAGAAATTTTGTACATCCCAAAGGGATGTTTCCAATGTAGCCGTTGGTATTGCGTTGTAACGGCGTGAAGAAATGGTTGCGTTTGAATAACGCAATACCAACGGATCAAAAGGTCAAAATATTTTTCCGTTAATCAAAAATTTTTTTTCGTGTGTACGGTGAGTACACCGCACACACGGCTATATTGGGAACAACCCTTGACTTTTCGAGAACGATTACAGCGTTTTTTGAAAATGCTGATTTGTGTGTGTGTGTGTGTGTGTGTGTGAATGTGAGTGAATTTGATTTTTTTGTAACCGTTTCGTTGATGGTTACGAATTCACTAGAACTTTAAAAAATGTTAATGGAGAAACGAGAATGAAAAAACTTTTGTCTCAAATTATTGCCGTTATCACGTTCAGTGTAGCGTTGACGGCGGGGACTTCTGCGATGGTTTATGCGGCGATAAGTGACGAGAAGTTCGTCGAGCTTATCAATGCAGACGAACCGGACGCGGACAAGATTGGTGAGGAACTTGATGCCGGTGCGAATGTCAACGCGACATTGGGAGATTTGCCCGCAATTTATTACGCGATCAACAGATCGCAATCGAGCGGCGACACGTCGATTGTTAAGATTTTGGTTGCGCATAAGGTTGACGCGAATGTTAAGGTGAACGGTTCGCCGTTGCTTCATGCGGTGCTTTGGGGATTGGACGAAGAAGTTTCGGCGAAGACGGCGCAAGAGATTATTTCGTTGTTGATCAAAGCGGGCGCGGACGTGAACGCGGTTGATGAAGACGGTAATTCGCCGGCTAAAATTTTGGAAGAAAACGAGCTGCCTTACTCCGCGCAACTGACAAAAATTTTGCGCGAAGCCAAAACCGGCGGCAAAATAAAAAAGACCGACGAGAAGAAGACCGACGAGAAAAAGAAACCGATTGGAATAAAATTGAATCTTCCCAAGCTCTCTGCCGAGTTGCCGGTTGGGTGGAACGCGAAAACGGATAAAGAAACCGGAACAATAACATTGTTGTCGAAAAAAGCCAATTCGGGAGTTGTGATTAACTTCTCTGCTTCCGACGGCACGTCGTCCAATGAGGAGTGGAAGGATGCTTTTTTTTCGGAGTTTGATCTTGCGGAGGCGGACGATGCGAAGTTGCAGCGTGGTGGTTTTTACAAAGCGACTTTTACGCAAAAAGATGAGGAAGGTGACGACGTGGAATGTTATGTTCTTACTGGGGCGAAGGGCGAACTTGCTGATACGCTTTTGATTTTGGGCAATGACAAGCACCCCGAATTGCATCAACTTTTACGCTCGATCAAACTGAAAGAAGAGCGTCCGCTTTTTGACAAAATGGTTGCGACAATTACAGGAAACGCGAAGCCGACAAAACCAACAAAACCAACTCCCAAAAAGCCAACTCCGCCAAAACCAGTACCAAAAGAACCAATAAAATTCACCAAGAAAACTTTCCCCGAATTCACAATCGAAATACCAAACGGTTGGAAATCAGAAAAGGAAGAGCAAATCGGAATGGTATCGATCTCCTCACCGGACAGCATGGCGACATTGGCGATTTTGTTAGCTGAAGGTGTTGGAGAAATGGAATCGAAAGAGTTTATGGATTCGATCTTAGCAACTTTCCCGTTTTCAAAAACCGCCGAACCTGTGAAAGCCGGTTATTATAAATCGTCGTTCGTCACTCCGGTCAAAGTCAAAGGCTCAATTCTTGCGGGTGCGAAAGACGGTCTTGCGGACTCGATTATTGTTGTAGGCGACAAGCCGGAGTTGCTCAAGATGATTCGTTCAATTAAAGCGAAAACGGAACGCCCGTATCTTGACGCAATGATTAAAGACTCCACAAAGGCGACGGAGAAAAAAGAAAACAAAAAAGAGCAAACAGATGACGAAGAGGAAAACGAAGGAAATGACGAAGACGATACCGGAAATAATAGCGGCGATGACGAAGAAGAGGAAAAACCGACTACCAAAAAACCACGAGTGATAAAAACCGCTCTTCAGTCGTCAGACCTCGAAAAATACAAAGTAAATTTTGCACTGCAAGAAATTAAAGACCCACAATTAAATAACGAGCTGGCGGTTACTGTCGCAGTACCGGAAGGTTGGAGATTCAAAGACCAGAATATCGTTCAGTGGAATCCTATTACTTATTGTGATCCTGCGAGTGTTGCTTTTACGTTGAATGGGCAGGAAGACGAAACGCAGTGTGAATTACTTTCTTCGCGTTCGTTTCATTACGATTATGGAATGTTGAGTATGGCAAAATTCTTGTACCAACAGGAGATGCAAATTTATCAACAAGCATTGCAATTGTCCAGACAAACCGGAGTGGCGATGCCGGAATTAAAACGTCCGCAAATACAGGAGTACAAAGAACATGCTCCGAGCGACGGAAGGATAGTCAAACAACCGTTAAGTGCCGAAGATTTTATCAAATGGTTGATCAATCAGGATAAAAACATCACGAATATTAAAATCCAAAAGGTTGAAAAACCGAAATTGATAGTTGCCGAGTTACAAAAGGCATTACCTGAGTTGAACAAACAATTGTCTGCTTTGTTGCGTCAATCCGGTTCGACAATGCAATTCAATGGATTGACGGCAGATACGGCATCGGTAGAATTTACTTGTTCTAAAGATGGCAAACGTTACGAACAACGTATAGGCGTTATTATTACTTACCTACGTATCGCGAGTCCGTGCAACGTAATAACCAAAGCGAATGATGAATCTGTAACATGGACGGTTCAATTGAGTTCCGCATATGCGTTGGAAGGCAAACTCAAAGACCACGAATCGGAAATAGCGATTATCATGGGAGAAAGCAAAATCAACCCGATCTGGAAGGCGAAAGTCGACTACTTGGTTGCGGAAACGATACGAAAAATTGCCGAAGCCAACCTAAAGACACAGGAGGAAATACAAAGACAAATGATTGAAACTCAAAATTATGTATCCAAAACCCATCAAGAAGTTTTCAGAAACAGATCAAACGCGATGTCAAACGTGAGTACAGGTTGGTCAAATGTACTGACCGGCAAAGAGATAGTGAATTTGCCGGACGGCAGTAAATACCGCGTACCGATTGGTGTTTTCAACTCAAATAATTTACCCGCTGGAAGCAGAATATCAAATTATTAGGCTTGGGCAAAGGAAAGAGAGAACGCGAAAATGCGCGAAAAGAAGAACGCGAAAAATCGCGAAAAAGAATAAAGAAAAAATACAGATGTGAAACAAAAATTTCGCGCATTTTCGCGTTTTAAAAAACAAAAGCAGCGTTTGCTATTAAGAGAAAATGTCAACCTATATTTATCACGTTTCCCTTAGCAGTCAACAACTTTACTAACCACAGAATTCACAGAGGAACACGAAAAACTTTTGAGAAAGGTTTTTAAAAAAAATTCCGTACGTTCGGTATTTACCTTCTCTCTCCGTGTCCTCTGTGTTCTCTGTGGTATAACAAATCCAATTTCAAAAAAATTTTATGAAAGGAAATTTCACAATGACTAAAAAAATTAATTTTACAAACATCGTCAAATATTTTGCTGTTACGATGTTTTTGTTTTCAGTTGCCTTCGCGCAAGAAAACATTTTGCCCGCCGCCGAAAATAAAAACAACACTCCCAAAAAAGAAACACAAAAATCCGAATTCGACGGCATGTCAAAAACTCAACTCAAAAAAGCATTAAAAACACACGCCAAAACGCTTTTGGAAAATTTTGAGTTGTCGGAAAAATACCATGAGAAAAACGACAAGTACGACAAAAAACTCAACCTTGAACTCGCCAATTCGTATTGTAATGTCGGAGAGATTTTCGCTAAACTTAACGATCCCGGAATGGCATGGCATTTTTATCTGGAGGCTTATTTAACTTATGAAGATATTCTCGGCAAAAAACACGCAGACACAAAAAAAGCGTTCGAGAAAACTAGAACATATTACAAAAAAAGTGAAAAGGAAGAATACGAATCGTTTGACGAAATCGTGAAAAACGACGGCTTGTATGAAATAGGAGTGCGGCACTTCGTTGGTGAAACTTTACAATTCTACAGAGAAGAATTGGAAAAATTCATTCAAGGAAAAAGAACCAATGTTATCGACCACTATTTCAACAAAAGTCGACCACGAATATCCATATTCCGCCGCCGATAAAAACACAAAAAGAAAGAAAGAACGCGAAATTTTGCTTTCGACAACTCCTAATAATTATTGTAACTATTCAGTTGCCCAAGCCTAATAATTCCGCACTAAACAACATCGTTTTACGAACACAGCTTAAGCATACAACCATTATTTATCCAATTTCCCTTAGTAGCCAACAAATCCACCACACGCGCCCTTATTCCCTTATTTTTTCGTTCAATTTCCAAAAATAAGGGAATAAGGGCGCGTGTGAGTATGTTGTTGGCTACTAAGGGAAACGTGATAAATAAGGGTGCAATAATAAAGTCTGTCAAGTGTAGAGGTATTGGGGTTTAGGTAACTGAATAGTTACTAATTATTTTTAACCACAGAGGACACAGAGAGCACTGAGAAAAGGGTTTTTAAGCAATCAAAAAAATTATCTCCGTGTCCTCTGTGTTCTCTGTGATTAAAATACATTACTAGAAATTACCATTAACAATTTAACCAAGCGTTGTTCGCGACGCTGCTAATAATTATGACAAAGAAAATTCTTGGTATTGATTTAGGTACGACGTATTCCTGCGTTTCGTACAT
>JAISBG010000672.1 GCA_031266315.1 Planctomycetaceae bacterium
TCTAAAAACACTTAAAAAACGATTCGGAAATGTACCGGAGTCTATTTCGCGATCTGTCAATTCTTACCAAGACCCTATTGTGTTAGATTCGTTCTGGGAGTTGGCAATGGATTGTAGAAAACTACGATTCGCCGAAGCGACCACAAAGTAGTTGACGTACTCGAATTTTTTAACACCCGAACAAAAATTCGGGCGATTTATCTTTCAAAATGGAAAAATTGGTCTCCAAATGTTGGAAATTAAAAAAGATGGAAATTATTTTGACCATTATATGAAAAAACCAAAACAAATCAATAGGAAAAATTTTCTCCGAAGAAAGTTTTCCTTAAAAAAAATAAAATTTTTTTAATTCTATAACTCATGTTACGCAATCCTATAAAACGAACTTGTTAAAGTTTGGACACCTCATCCGGTAGATTCAGCAAATTTCATTTACCGATTCCTTCGGTGTAACGTTTGAAACGGTCTTTGATTGTAGACGGCGGGGTAAATCGTTGTGATTCTGTTACTTTGTTTTTATCCTGAACTTCGGTTCGGGATTTTTGTAATTGTTGCCGGTCTTGACCCGGTTTCAAACCAAGACTCTTAAACGCCTCTTTCCATTGGGCGTCGTCGTTTGACGTGTTGGGTTCCGGGTGTTTACTTTGTTCGGACATTTCCTGCCATTTGCGGTGGAAATCACGGAGGTCTTTTTCCGTCCAACCAAGATTGTCCAGAAGTTCCTGATTCGGTTTCGTCTTCAATTGATCTTCAAGATATTCCAAAACAAGATTGGTAATCTTTTTCGTATATTCCAGATTCGCGTCTTCCGGCAACGTTTCAATATTCAACGCCGAAGATCCTTGTCCGCCTGTTGGCGAAGTATTCGACGTAGAATCCGGCGACGGTTTGCCCGATTGATTTTTTTGATTTTTACCTGCCGCAGAATTTTCACCTTTGGGCAAATCAGATTGATTGAAATTACTCTGATCAGAACCACTCTCATTGGAATTGCCGGATTCGTCGGAATTTAATTCTTTTGATTGTCCCGCTCCCGATTCATTTTTATCAGATTGATCGTTTTTCGTTGCGCTGTTTTGCTTTTCTCCGTTTCGGTTGTTTCCGTTTTGATTGTCTCCGGCTTGTTTGTTTTCGGCTCCTTTTTCTTGCGAACCGTTTTGTTTTTCAATTCCGTTTTCGTTTTTGTCAACGGTTTTACTTTGTTCAGCGGATTGTGTTTGTTGGTTGCTTTGTTTTTGTTGTCCAGTTTGAGTTTTGCCTTCATCACTGCCGGAAGCCGAATTACTCGGCGTATTGGCATCGGATTTTTGAGGGTTATCCGAATTACCGCCTTGATTGGAACGTTCTTTCGAGTTCGGGTCAAGCGAATCATCACGCTGCCGCGGAGCATTGTCTGCCGAATCAACCGGAACATCTTGAGCCTGATCACCGGATTTCCGGTCATTTCCTTGCTTCTTCGAAAATTCCGAAGCCGAATCATTACTCTGTTGATCACCACGTTGATCACTGCTATTTTCACCTTTGGAATTATCTTTCTGACCCGACGATTGTTCTTTATTGTTGGCGTTGGTTTGTTCACTGTTTTTCGTGTCCGTTTGGTTGGCTTCCTTCGGTTGGGAATTTTCCTGCCCTAAACCTGATTCACCTTGTTTGTCAGAACCTTGTTTGTCGGGATTTTGTTCATTCTGATCACGCGGTTCCGGTTTTGAATCCGGCGTAGAATCCGCCTGTTTTGGCTCCGTTTGATTTGAATCTGCTTGTTTTGAAGACTGATCGTTGTTCTCTTGTTGACTACGATTCTGATTGTTGTCCTTTTGATCGTTGTTGGTCTGTTCATTATTAGCGTTTTGTTTATTGCCGGTCTGTTCGTCTAATTTTTTATCATCGAATTTCCCTTCCTTTTTCATCTGTTTCAAAATCTCTTCCATAGCATCACCGTCTTGTGTTTCGGGATTGATTGCTTTTTTTGAAACACCATTCTGCCGATCATCCTTTGAAGACGGATTCTCATTTTCCTGTTCCGAATTTTCTTTACCGTCATCATTTTTTGTCAAATCTTTTGCCGAATTTTTTACCGAATCTTTATTATCCTCCGTTTTATCGTTATTGTTACCGGAGGTATTTTCATTCGTGTTTGAAGGTTCACGGCTCGGCTCGTTTGAATTGCCTTGCGTATCGGATTCTTTGCTTTGTTCGCCTTCGTTCCAACCATTTTGTGTCTCCTCTGATTTTTGCCGCTCGTCATTCTCTCCATTATTTCCACTGTTTTTTTCCTTGTTTTGTTCTTTACCGTTTTCTTTATTATTTTCTTCACCATTATTATCTTCTTCTTCTTCTCCTTTGTTGTTTTCTGATTTTTCGTACCGTTTATCATTTGAACGACCATTTTGTTCGCGGTTGTCCGTACTGTCTTGAGAACCTTGATTTTTTTCCTGTTCCTGCTGTTTCGTTTCTTGTTGTTCTTTCTCATTATTTTTGTTCTGTTCCTTGTCGTTATTTTTATCGCTGCTTTTCTCTTTATTTTGTTCCGTATCCTGTTCCTTGTTTTGTTTTTCCTTGTTATCGTCACTGTTTTTTTCGTTTTCTTTGGGCGGTTGCTCTTGTTTTTGCGGAGCAACAATTCTTACGGTAATTCGTCGTGTTGTGGCGTTGTTTGGGTCGGGGAATTTCGTATCAACGGCTTCCGCCCAAATTTCAGCGGAATCCCCTTCGGCAAGCCGGCTGGTAATCGGCGAGAAAACCGCCTTGCGTTGAATCGAACCTTTATATTCTGTTGGTCCGGTTGCCGGAGATTCCAAGAGTTCGGCGGGACGAATCTGTTTGTTTCCTGACTCGACATGAAACCGCAAATACCGCAACCCGAAATCGCGATCTTCCGCCTGAATCGGCAATTCCAACGAACTGTTGAGCGGCAAATCCAATTGTGCAACATCTTTTAATTGGGTGTTGGTATCTGCCCATTGCACCATAGGCGGTTGATCCGGCAACACTTCAAGCCGGAAAATACCGCTTCGGCGGCTTTCGTAACCTTCCTGATCAATTGCCCGAAACGAAAAATTCCGAATTGTTGTTGGGTTGGAGTTTTGCGGGTCAAGTTTCAGAGTGATGGCGGCGGTTGCTTCCAACGGGTTGACGTCGGAGAGTTTCATTCCAACCGTTTTAACCGGATCGTTATCGAATACGAGATCAATTCGTTGTAACGGAATGGTACTTCGGACACCGATTTTGACTTCCGTTCCTTCAATCGCACGAATATCACCGCTATTTTCGAGAGTTTCGTCCGGCAATCCGGTGTAAGGGGGAAAGCGGTATTTTAGTGAAACGATTTCGACGGACGCCGTAGGACGAACTTCAATACGAAAGGTTCCGCTTCGGCTGTCGTTTTGGGCAATCCAATAATCGACATTGCCGGCAAAACCTTGTTTCCCCGGCGGAAACAGAACTTCATATCGTGTTTTCCCTTCCGGCAACGACATTGGAATTGCCTGCCGAACCGCCTGACCGTCGTCGGTTGAAAAGAAGAGATAAACCGGTTCATTACTTTGACCGACAACTTCTGCAGAAACCGTTAATTTTTCACCTTGCAGGGCAACCGTATTTCCGGGTTCGATATTGAGAAAGCGTACTGCTTGCGGTCTTTCGATATTACTGATAGGCAGTATAATTCGCGTCAACGAGGTCAACGGACTTTTAGGCGAAAAAGTGGCGTAGGCGACGAAAAACAGAAAACAGAGCGTCAAGGCAATACCCCAACGAGTAAGACCGCGTAAATCAACCGCCCGTTCGGAAGAGATTCCTTTGACGCCGGATACCGCAGTTTTGGCAACACCGTCAAATATTCGTTCTGCTAATTTACTGTTGTAATGATTTTCTTGTTCTAATCGTTCTTTACGGAGCAGAATCCAGTTGACGATGGAATTTTTCAGAGAGGGGCGACTTTCTTCTAATAAACTTGCCACATAAACGGGATTGATAGGATAAAGCAAAAGCGGAACAATCCGGCGATAAACGTGAAACGCAATAATAAAGAGAAGAACAAAAAAAACGCCAACTCTCAAAGACATGGACAAACCGTCCGTGAAAAGCCAATGATCAGCGAGAACCGCCGCGAATAAAACCGCAAGGAGAACTGTCAAAAGCGAGAAAAACGACAAGAAAAAATCAATATCCCGAACAAAACGTTTTGT
>JAISBG010000114.1 GCA_031266315.1 Planctomycetaceae bacterium
ACCGGTTCATTTTGCCCGCTTCATCTTCAAAAATACGGAGTTCCGTACATTTTTTCGCCAACACTTTTGCTTCATTTTCACTGTCTTCCGTTCCAACACCCAGAAGTACCAACAACCCAATACCGATTTCACCGGTTATCTCGCCGGTTGCCGGAAGTGTTACCGAAGCCCGTTGAACCCGTTGAATACAAACCCGCATTTTTTTGTAATTTTTAGTTTTTAATTTGTGGTTTGTGAATAGCGAAAAATACGAAGTCAACCATATTGCGGTACAAACTCCAATCCCAATCGCAAATCATAAACCACCACCAAAAGTAGATATTTTCGCGAACTTATAAAAAGCAGGCAATCATCAGGTAGGCAATCCGCCCGCTGGGCGGTTGCGCCGGTTGAGTTTGCATTGACTCCAACACGGAAAGCAACACCATTTGCCAACGTTCATCTAATTCACTGTCGGCGAGTACGCCGACGCGACCTTTCAGCGAAAGGTCGCCCACCTACAAAAGGTTGCCTACCTGATGATTGCCTGCTTTTTAGGTTCGCGAAAAGGTCTAGTATAAAAGCCGATAGTAGAAAAGACACAGTATATCGGATATACTTTTTGTTATCTATAGTCTGTCTTTTGTTTTTTTATTTCCTGTTTTCCATTTTATTAACAATGATTCTTGGTATCACAATGGGCGATGCCGCCGGAATTGGTCCTGAAATTATTGTCGGGGCTTGGCGTGAAATTGTTTGTCAAACGAATAGTAGGGCGGTTGTTTACGGTCATCCTGAAATTTTGCAACACGCCGCAAAGTTACGGAACATCAACGCGGTTATTACGGAAATTCAAACCGTCAATGAATTGTTACTAAAATCCGATACGTCTGATATTTTTTCCGAAGCCTCTTTTTCCAATGTTTTGACGATTCCGTGTATTCGTTGCGGAGAAGAAAGTGTAACGAAAGTTCCGCACGGAACAGTTGATGCCAGAGCCGGCGATGCCGCTTATCAGGCAATTATCCGCGCCATTGATGACGCCAAAGCGGGAATTATTGATGCGGTGGTAACGACTCCAATTCACAAAAACGCTCTCAATCTTGCCGGTTACCATTATCCCGGTCACACGGAAATTTTTGCGGAACGTTGTGGTGTTGATGATTTTGCCATGATGCTTTATCTTGGTCACGGTGAAAATATCTGTTCGGAAAATGGTCTTGCTGTTGTTCATGTTACACTGCATACCGCAATGAAAAACATTTTCGGAATGATAACTATTGAATCCGTACTTGCCAAAGCGAAACTGATTGACGATTTTATGAAACGAATTATCGGATTATCGAAACGGCAACCGCATATTGGTGTTTGTTCGTTGAATCCCCATGCCGGCGAGGACGGATTGTTCGGAACGGAAGAAATTCACATTATTCGTCCTGCTGTTCAACAAGCCCTTGCCGAAGGTCTGAACATTGAAGGTCCTTTTCCTGCTGATACGATTATGGTGAACGCCCGAAATGGGGACTTCGACGCGGTGGTTGCGATGTTTCATGATCAAGGTCATATTGCACTGAAATTGCTTGGAATGCATCGGGCGGTAAATATTACACTTGGTCTGCCGATTATTCGAACCAGCGTGGCACACGGAACCGCGTTTGACAAAGCGTGGCAAGGAACCGCCCAAACCGGCAGCCTACTCGAAGCGTGCCGCGTCGCAACAAAACTCGCCTTGTCACGATAACATGTTAATAGATTCCTTGCACTTTTTTTGTTGAAATTTATCTTGATTGAGAACAGGTTGGGCAAAATGTAGTGTTGGGAACGATTCTTCCTTTTGTCGGTGAATACCATGCGGCAACCGTATTGTTTCCCGGTTTATAGACGGACATTTCCGAAGTTGTGTTTCCATAGATTCGCGGTTGCGTTGAACTCGATAACTTCGATGTGTTTTGATAGATAATATTATTTTTCGTAATAATTTCCGGTTGTGTAATTTTAACAGGTTTGGTGAGATGATAAGTTCCGGAAGCCTGTGTCGGATAAGGTGTTGGCGTAAAGGTTGCACTTTTTGTTCCGTAATACATTGTGTAGGTTTGACGGATTGGGGAAGAGAACGATAGCACCGCTCCTTGTGACGGAGCCGCTCCAGTGAACGGAGCCGGCAAAAATCTCGAACCGGAAGATTGATAAGATGAAATCGTTGTCATGGCTAAAGTTATTACAATTACAAAATTTCTTTGTAAAACTTATCGGTAATTCTTTTTCCGGTTCCAAGAAAAACCATACAAACACCGATGATTCCAGTTATCAGGAATTTAGGGGGTTGAGATTTGTGGTTTGCAATTGGGGAATTATATGCTGTGTTAGGGTTATATTCAGTATTTTCCAAGTACCTATTTTCTGAATTGCTCCGAAACACGGAATAGCCCGATAGGGCTTTATTTCGATAACCGCAGGTGGAAACCACTTTAAGCAACTTCTAAAAACCTATTTTTTGACAGGATTTACAGAATTTACATGATAAAAAATCAAATAAAATCCGGTAAGTCATGTATATCTTGTCAAAAAATAAATCTTTGTAAAGGTTTTTAGAAGTTGCCTTTAGTTAATAGTGAATAGTTGGTGACGCAAGCAGATTCAATACGTTTGGGTAAATTATACGCTTGCGGACTATTCACTATTCACTATTAACTATTCGTTATTCACTAAATTTACGGCGCAACAGATTCACTGCCGGAGATTGTGCCCATTGCACCCCAAACTCCAAATTCACTGGGACCGCTTGTAACTTGTTTCGGTGTGGTAATTCCAGTTGAGACACAATTAATTGTATCAGGAATAAACCGAACCGAACCATCAAACAAAACAACATTCACACCTCCAGAATGTTGGCTGGCGGCAGAATAAGTTCCCCAATTATCACGGGCTCCACTTGAACAGTTGGCAGTATTCGGCGGTAATACTGTACAAAAAGATGTGTAATTTGGATGACAAAAAAATGCCCACCCGCCGCGTCTGGCATCATAAGTATCTGCCGTAGCGACGCCGTTTCCAAATGTATATGTTGATTTGTAGAATTTTTTGTTACTTGAATC
>JAISBG010000140.1 GCA_031266315.1 Planctomycetaceae bacterium
AAAACATCTATCCCGTATTGAAAAAATTGACCTATTAGTCGTTGATGGTCCACCCTATTATGTACAACCGGCTGCCCGTTATCCCGTCTTGCCGTTGCTCCGTTCCAAGTTGACGAGCGACTCCATTTTGATTCTCGACGATGGTTTGCGTCTTGGCGAACGGCGGGCAGTTAGCTACTGGCAAAGAGATTTCGGTGTCGTTGTCGAGTTTTTTACCCATGACCGCGGCACGTTTTTTATTCAAATTCCATTGTCATAGCAGCACTTTCCAAAAAACTGTGGTAAACCAACTGGTTGTGATTGTTCAGTTGCGTCAAGAAAGTCCATAGACAAGTATCTAACTCTAACTGTCTATTTTCATTTGAAAATTACATGTACGAAAATAAAAAATGCAAAATTTGTCTTTTTTATCTTTATGTAGTTTGCTTATTTTATTTAAACTCACAAAAACTTGCTAAAATAGGTAAACTTAATATCAAAATAGGATGATTTAAAAATAAAAATAGACAGTTACGTTGTTGACAGGTGAACCGTATCGTACTCAACCGGTTGACCGTTTTTGATACGTTGACGGAAAGCGTCAACCGTATTGGCGGCGCGTAACGACGCATAGTGATAGCCCAAGTAAAACGGAAAACCGCTTTGCTTTGACCGTAAAGTAAATCTGCGGAATTAGGGCAAAGAACAATTCCATAACATATTATGTAAAAAGGAATTATGATACGATTGAAGCGAAATCTCTGTTTTTTGTGGGTTACATCTTGCGAAAAAACAAAGCAATTTTGTTTTAAAAAGATGCATGAAATATTCTGGTCAGAATTTCTCTATGGAATATTTGGGTTAAAATGTTGCTTGTAAGGTGAAATAGCCGTTGCCGTTTTTTAATGTCTTACGGTATTCTTCTTTATGGCTGGCATTAATCCATTGCGGTTTGCCATAACCCGCTGTGAAGGAAAAATATTTGTTCCAACTAAATGTTATTCCCAAACCCAATGAAGAAAGATAATCAGCGGATTCGACATTCGCCGGATGTATTCGGTTAAACACGCCACCATGGTCGAAGAATCCGAACACTTCCCAACGATTCTGCTTGTACCGATACAACATCCGGCGTGCTTCCAAATTCAACAGATAACCGGATTCCGCCGACATCAATCCTTCTCGCACTCCACGCACAGTTGCCATCCCGCCGATTTGATAAATCCGACTCTGCACAAGATCAGACAACGCCCATTGTCCGTTCAATTTACCGATAAATGTCCATTTCTTGTTCGGATACCATACCGAAGTCAATGATGCGTTAAGCAGATAATAATGCCGATAATAATATGGTGACAACACATTTCCATCAAAACTTTTAATACCGGCATTGCCCATCTGCAAGGAAAGAGAACCGGCAAGCACCGAATTTTTCGAGCGGCGAATATCGGAGATGCCAAGAGTATAAGCGGTTAGTTTTTCGGCATAATTAATTTGCGTGTCAAACCGTGTTTCTGAAACATAATTTTCTACAGCAAACGATAAATCGGTTTTGTGGTTCTTGGAATTGAAGAGTATTTGCCGTACCGCAGGACGGTATCTTCGGGATATTCCGTTGATTTTTAAGGCGGCAAAATCGCCATATAACGTTTCCGGCGTTCCATAACTGGTATTAAATTCAGCGTAAGTTCCGAAATGAGTGATTGGTATATCGGCGAAAAGCGAGATATATTCCGTTCCTTCGGTTTTGTCGAAAGAGCAATAGAGCATCTCGTCCAAACCCAAAACGCTTTGTGTCAGTACAAATGCGCCGTTTCGGATTTTACCCGAAGTATTCCGACCGGAATTATCAAGAAAATAGCCGCCGCTTATCATCTGTGGAACAACAGCGGTCAATTTCAGATTACTCTCGCCCATTTCATTGCCCGGCTGCAATTCGGCAATCAGCAGTTGCGTGCGGTATTTTCGGTTGAATTTGAGAATTTCGTTTTCGAGTTCTTTCAAATTTAACGTTTTTTCCTTCGATAATCTGAATACGAACAACTCCGTTTTCAATGTTTTGAACCGGCCAAACAGCCCGACCAACGATGTGACGTGTATCGAACAACGCATCAATCTCCGTCAACATCTGATACAAATCACGGATACTGATTTTTTCAAGACGAATATATTTTTGAGCAATTGCCTGCAACTCTTCCAAAGCAATAGATTTCGGCAACGGAAAGAAGATGACATCGTTGAGTGTTAGAACTTTTTGATCGGATTTTTCGTCCAACAATTGCGGCGGCAATTGGGGCGTACTAATTGTTACGCCTGTCGGTTGATTACGGAATTGCCGAATCTCCTGTTCGATTCGGTAATTGTTCCACAAATTGTCGCGGTGAACGGTTTCGGCATCGGTCGGAGTCGGTAATGTCTGCGCAACAAGCGGAACTGTAGCGAAAAAAAGCAACCACAGAATAATACTACTTCGAATTGGACAAATCTGGTATTTCATAGAATCTGAAATAATAGAGTAACTATTCCGTAGTATTTTTTTCTCTGCCTGAAAGGCAGGATTTTCATAACCGCAGGTCAGCGACCTGCGGCTGTGAACCCAAGAGACCACTGCCTGAAAGGCAGGATTTTAACCCGTTGCCGCTATTATTTAAAATCCCGCCTTTCAGGCGGCGGGTT
>JAISBG010000252.1 GCA_031266315.1 Planctomycetaceae bacterium
GAGGACGCCGACGCGACCTTTTAGCAAATAGCAAAAGGTCGCCCACCTTATGATTGTCGATGAAATATTGCCAATTATTTGACTAATCCGGTAGAATCAGAAAAATTTGCGTTAATCCATCTAATCCGTGTTATCTGTGTGCTATTTATTTGTAGGAAAATTAGGTTAAAAATGAAATTATTGGAATACCATAAAAATGTTACATTATGGCAAAGTTGCGTTTTCGGCACCGTTGATACTGCCCATTGCGCCCCAAATTCCAAAGGGCGATGTGCCGGCATCAACACATTTCACTGTCATTGATGAACCGTTGAGCCAATTTATTGACTGTGAAACAAAACGAATCGAACCATCACACAACGCAACATTAACTCCGCCGTTATGATACGATGTCGCGGAAATTAAACATGCATAAAGGGCTTCACCATGTTCTGATTCCTTATCATCCGTACTTCTGTAACAACTCGGACTATTAGGCGGTAATATTGTTGCAAATCCGGTGTACTGAATTAAAGAATCAAAAGCTCTTAGACCAATTCTATCTGCTTTCAAATTAGTTACAGTATCGTCATAATAGTTCCCTTTGCCTTTTTGACCCAAACACACACTTGCGTCAAAGACATTTTTGGGCGATTCATTTTGTTCCGGTAAATCGTCTATTGATACAAATTCACCGAAAATCGTTTTCATTCCCCCGATGACCGGAATCGCTCCTTCCGAAAATAGAATCGTGTTACTTGTTCCGTCTGTAACAGCCTCCATTGCTTTTTTGTTATCACGGAATCCTGAAAAGATACCGCGTTTATTTTCGTAATCCGTTTGGTTAATATCACCGCGATCAGTCCAGTCGCCGTTACAAACGCGGTAATTTGTCGTCATCAGGGAGTTAGCATCTCTGATTTTTCTTGCAATTCCCGCATCATCCGATGGGCATAAAAGAATTGCAGTTAAATTCGCTCTCGTAAATGCGTTTCCCGCCCACGGAGTATCTGCGGAATGGGACTGCATAAACGTGTCGAAAAGTGCCGTCTGTTCCAAAAAAGGCAACATTGATACAAACGCACTGTAACGGTAAAGGATTCTTGTATCTGTTCTGTTGTACTTGTTACAACCCGGCGGAAGATAACCGAGTGTGTCATGGTGAGTGTGGGCGGACAGGGCTAGTTGTTTTAGTTTGTTCAGGCAAGCCGCACGCCTTGAAGCTTCGCGTGCCGCCTGAACCGCCGGAAGTAGTAACGCAACCAATACCCCGATTATTGCAATCACTACAAGTAACTCGACCAATGTAAAACCGCTCCTCGCGTTTAAAAATAAACTGCGGTTACAAACGCAATTGTTTAACAAAAAATAATTGGACGTATTTTTGTTTTCAATTGTAATTCTCATCTGAAATCTCCTTTAATTTTTGTAAATTAAATAATTTTTTGTAAACAATAAAAATAAAATTTGAAAGACACGATCTTTTAACTTTATTTTTATTACAAAAATTGTTTCGACATTTAAGGTGTGGGTTTATAAATCAGATAAATTTTCACTGAATAGTTACAGTTTTTTCTATTCAATGAACTCTTTGACGGCTTTACCAACGTCAAACGTTTTTATAACGTTTTTCTCATTTCCGGTAATTTCAATTTCGAGCGGTGTTGTTTCCGCCGACGTAAATTGCGGTTCAACGAACCGGTATCTTTTGCTGTTGACCGGTTCTTCTTTGCCCGTTGATTCGTTGAGTTTATACTCCGTACTTTCACTCACAATTTTTGTGACGACAACTTTGTATTTGCCGACCGGCGATCCTTGAACACCATAAGTTTTCATTGATGCCGTACCGTCAGCACCGCTAACCGCTGCCGCCTGATACTTCGCGCCGGCAGAATCAACCGAGTCAAATCGAATCGTTGCTCCTTCAAGCGGTTGACCGTCTTGGGTAACCGTAACCGTACAGGAATACAGCGGCGGTAAATCCGACGGACGAGACTTGTCCCCGCAACCGGCAATTATTGAAACAAAAATTGATAATGTGATATAAATTATTTTTCTCATAAATTTGTTTCCTGAATAAACAAAATGTTTATCGTGTTAAGTGAACATTCATGCGGTTACACTTTTTAGAATTTGTTGATCTGAAAATCACAAAGCCGACTTTCAAATTAGACAGGCTGACGGATCAACAAAAATTAAAATGTGAACCATCGCCATTTATAAACGTGAAGATTCTCCGCCTGCGGGCGTTCCCATTGCGCCCCAAACACCAAAAGGCGAAGGTCCTCTCAGATAATTTCCTTGTTGATGTCTTTGTGATCCGTTTGTGTCAACGGAATCTGTTACAAAACTAACCGAACCGTCAACAAAACTGCAATTCACACCGCCGGAATGATAACTGGTCGGCGGATAAAGTGCTGATGTAACCTCTGCGTCGCTCATTGCACATGTCGGACTATTGGGCGGCAGAATCGTGTTGAACGTTGTGTAAAGAGGCAATCCGTCTGCATAACGACTGCATCGTCTCCGTGTATCATCTGTCCAATAGAGTCCGGTAAAAGTGCTGCCGGATTGTAGGCTTTGGCACGTAGGGGGTTCCCACCACCAACTACCGGCATCAACACTTTGATCGGCAACTCCGCCTCTGATTTGGTTGTCGTTTGTACCGGCAACGACTTCACTGATCGCAAGAGTATTACTTGTACCATCTGTAACTCGTTGCAATGTTTTTACGGCGAAAAAATAAAATAAACCGCGAGATGAAACATCACCGGCAGATTGTCCTTCCTGGTTAGTATTGAGCGAATGCGCTCCGTCACCGTAACAGATAACGGTATTACCTTGTGTCAGCACTCTTCCATCACCACTGTTTGTGGTTTTTTCCCGATTTCCATCAGATGGGCAAAGGATAACAGGCAACCATTCGCCGAGAATAGCATAACCGGGGTACCAGGGCAAAAGTATCTACACATCTTTTTTTTAATTTTTTTGGGTCGAGTGGTGTGAGAAACAGCTCTTTTCCTGTTTGAGAGAATTTGTTAAGATTCTCTATGGTATTAAGACTAATTTTTTGG
>JAISBG010000405.1 GCA_031266315.1 Planctomycetaceae bacterium
GAATTTCGGAAAAACCTGAAAGGGAATCGTCCGTTGGTTTTAGATACAAGTGTTGTGATTGACGGACGTATTGCTGATGTCATGGAAACCATGATCATCGATAGCCGGCTTATCATGCCGCGTTTTGCAATCAACGAACTTCAGCGAATTGCCGACAGTTCCGACCGAAGCCGCCGAACAAGAGGACGACGCGGTCTGGATATTTTGAACCGGCTGCAAAAAATGAAAGGTATTGATATTCAAATTGATGATACCGATTTGCCGGAATTTCGCGGGCAACCGGTTGATCTGAAACTGGTTGCGCTGGTAAAACACCTTGAAGGAAAACTCGTTACCAACGATTATAATCTCAACAAAGTGGCAAAAATTCAGGGTGTTGATGTTATCAATCTGAATGATTTGGCAAACGCGATGAAACCGGTTTTTTTGCCGGGTGAAAAGTTGGATGTTGATATTGTCAAAAGCGGCGAAGAAGCCAGTCAGGGAATTGGTTATCTGGACGACGGAACAATGGTTGTGGTTGATAACGGACGGGAACATGTGGGGGAACGTGTTGTTGTTACGGTAACAAGTGTACTGCAAACCAGCGCGGGACGAATGATTTTCGGACGATACGAATTTACCACCAAAAAACTCGCCGGAACGACGATTATTCACGACAGTTCCGCAATGGTTCCGCCCACCAGTATTAGTACCAATACGAAAACAGAAACTCCGGCAACTGTTCAACAAAATGGCAAAAATAACCGCTCTGGAAGCGGCAACAAACAAAAATGACCGCAAATGTCTCATTCGCCCACTTCTTTTATCGAACTATTGAAACGCGATCAGCGATACAGAGCGGAAGCGTACGCTTTTGTTTATGAAGCACTGAGTTATGCTCAAAGTGTTTTGGAATCAAGCAAAAAAGAAATATATAAATCAAATAAATCAAAATCAATTTCAGAAGAGAACCTGACGAAAATAAAAAATCAGGAACAAAACGAGATTACCGAAACCGATTTCGGCAACCATGTTACCGGACAAGAACTTTGCAAAGCGGCACGAAAATACGCGATTTCCCAATATGGTTTTCTTGCCAAAACGGTATTAAATTCTATTGGAATCCGCAAAACCGATGATATCGGCAATATTGTTTATAATCTGATCAGTATCGGACAAATGCGAAAAACTCCGCAAGATAACCGTGAAGATTTTACAAACGTTTTCGATTTCGAAACCGCATTCGCCGAAACGTATCAAATTCATTCCGGTAATACCTAATTTTTACTTTTGAAATTCTGTAATATTTCAGTCGCTTGTACGGTAGTGGAACATCGTCTATACTGCGTTAAGGTTGTATTTGGTATTTTTCAAAGGATCGAAATTAAGTTTTCGCAACCTAATTTTTTTTACAAAACAACCTCAGTAGCAAAAATGATAAAAATATCCTAACCTCATTACCTTATTAACTCATGTTACGCACTGTAGGTAAAAAAGTCGGTCAAATATACATCAACACAGTAGGATTACAAGTTTTTCTCCGCCCTGCAAGGGCAATGCGTAACAACCCACCGCAACGCGGTGGGTAACAGTCCTTCCCCAACAATCGCCCTGAAAGGGCAATGGATTAGTGAATAGTTGATAGTGAATAGTGGGAGACGCAAGCGGAGTTAATACGATACAATAACTTAACTCTCAACTATCCACTTTCCACTAATACGTTGCCCTTTCAGGGCGATTGTTCGGGAGGGACTTACCCACCGCGTTGCGGTGGGTTGTTATGCAATGCCCCTAAAGGGGCGGAGGAAAAACTTGCAATCCTATGCCCCTTGCGTAACATGAGTTATTAAAAATGATCAATGAGGTAATGAGGTTGGTTTAGGGAAAATCAATAGGCTACTGAGGTTGTTTAGTCAGAGAAATTAGGTTGAAAATGAGGTTACCGCTAGGCTGCTTTTACGTAACAGTAAAAATTTAGTGAGTCGTTAAAAAATACCAATTTTATAACTCACGCCATATCTAACTCATCTAAATTTTGGAGAATCTGAATTATGGACGAAACAAAATATAACGAACTCATTACAAGAGGATTTACATTTCTCAAAAGCGAGAAACACGATTCAGCCTTAAAGGCTTTTAATGAAGCAATTAGATTGGATTCGGAGGATGCGAGAGGGTTTGTTGGTCGTGGAATTGTTTACATATTGATTAAAGATATTGACTCTGCTGTTGCCGATTTCAATACAGCCCTACAAATTGACCCGAACTCAACTGAGTTACCGCAATATGAAGAGTATCCCCTATACTATGCTGCACTTAGTGATAACTTAGAAGTTGTTAAATATCTTGTTGATAAAGGCGCAGATGTAAATGCAAAAGTTAATAACCGTTATCATATACCTCTATTCCCTGCTGCACGTAACGGTAACTTGGAAGTTGTTAAATATCTCGTTGACAAAGGCGCGGATATAAATGTAGAAAACACGTTTGATGAAACACCTCTATTTCCTGCTGCACGTAGTGGTAACTTGGAAGTTGTTAAATACTTTGTTGACAAAGGATTGGATGTAAATACAAAAGGTATAGGCAGTCGAACTCCCTTGTTCGATGCTGCACTTAGTGATAACTTGGAAGTTATTAAATATCTTGTTGAAAAAGGTGCGGATATAAATGTAAAAAACACGTTCGGGTGCACTCCGCTATTCTCTGCTGCACATAATGGTAACTTAGAAGTTGTTAAATATCTTGTTGAAAAAGGATTGGATGTAAATGCAAAAACTAAAGACGGCACGACTCTCTTATTCCCTGCTACACATAGTAGTAACTTGGAAGTTATTAAATATCTTGTTGTTAAAAAAGGACTGGATGTAAATGCAAAAACTAATTACGGTAAAACACCCCTGTTTCCTGCTGCACTTAGTGGTAACTTGGAAGTTATTAAATATCTTGTTGACAAAGGCGCGGATATAAACGCAAAAGATAAAAGCAGCCAAACTCCCCTCTTCAATGCTGCACATAGCGGTAACTTGGAAGTTGTTAAATATCTTGTTGAAAAAGGCGCGGATATAAATGTAGAAAACATGACTCCCCTCTCCAATGCTACACTTAGCGGCAACTTGGAAGTTATTAAATATTTTGTTGAAAAAGGACTGGATGTAAACGCAAAAGATAAAGACAGTGAAACTCCTCTCTTCAATGCTGCACGTAGCGGTAACTTGGAAATTATTAGATATCTTGTTGAAAAAGGTGCAGATATAAATGTAGAAGATGGATTCGGTAAAACGCCCCTATTTCCTGCTGCAAGTAGTAGAAACTTGGAAGTCGTTAAATATTTTGTTGAAAAAGGACTGGATGTAAACGCAAAAGATAAAGAAAGTCAAACTCCCCTATTCAGTGCTGCACGTATCGGTAACTTAGAAGTTGTTAAATATCTTGTTGAAAAAGGCGCGGACATAAACGCAAAAGATAAAGACGGTCAAACTCCCTTTTTTATTGTTGCACGTAGTGGTAACTTGAAAGTAGTTGAATATTTTGTTGAACAAGGCGCGGATATAAATGCAGAAAACGGGGACGGTAAAACACCTCTATTTCTTGCTGCAAGTAATAGTAACTTGGAAGTTGTTAAATATCTTTATCTTGTCGAAAAAGGACTTGATGTAAACGGAAAAGATAAAGATGGCAACATGTTACTTGATTGGACTGAAAATGCACCGGATTGGATCAAATGTCTCTACACTCCTTTTTGACAGAACAGCCAATGTAAAGATTTTTTCGTTAAATTTTGGAACCGTAAATTCTAACTGGTTTTAGTACAATATTCAGTATAAAATAATTAGGAAAAAAATGTCTATCCCCAAAGTGGCAATTGTCGGGCGTCCGAATGTTGGTAAATCGAGTCTGTTTAATTGGTTGATTGGTCAACGTGTTTCGATTGTTGATCCGACTGCCGGTGTAACACGGGATCGTGTTACGTTCCTTCTTGATCTGAATGACGAAGGTCAGCAACCGCAATTGATTGAACTGATTGATACCGGCGGAATGGGTATTGTCGATGTAGATGATCTTTCGGAACATATCGAAGATCAAATCCGTCTTGCGATTCATTCGGCAGACTTAATACTTTTTATTGTTTCGGCGCGTGACGGTATTGTTCCGTTGGACGAAATTGTTGCCGAACAACTCCGCCAACTCAGCCGCCCGATTCTTTTGGTTGCCAATAAAGCCGATAACGAACGCGAAGAACGAAACGCTGAAGAATTTCAAATTTTTGGTTGGGGTGTTTTGCCGGTAAGTGCGCAACAAAAACGCGGAAGAGTTTTTCTAACGGAAACAATTCGGGAAACGTTGCAGAAAAACAATCTGTTTGCGGAATCCGGTGAGGAAATAGCAGAACCGGTGATGAAACTTGCTATTGTCGGACGACGTAACGCCGGTAAAAGTACGTTTATTAACACGCTCACCAACGAAAAACGGGTTATTGCCAGCGATGTGCCGGGAACAACACGGGATTCAGTGGATGTCCGGTTTGAAATGGACGGCAAAACGTTTATTGCAATTGACACGCCCGGATTTTTGAGACGAAAAGGAATCAAAAGCGATTTACAATTTTACAGTACCAACCGTGCGGAAAAAAGTATTCATCGGGCTGATGTTATTTTGCTTTTCTTTGAAGCCAATTCACAAATTCAGGCAACCGAACGCCAACTGGTTAATTTTATTAAGAACGAGATGAAACCGTGTATTTTTGTTGTGAATAAATGGGACACGATGGTTGATCAGATGCCGACGGAAAGATGGGGCGATTATTTGCGTGACGTTTTTCCTGATTTTGCATATACTCCGATTGCGTTTATTACGGGCAAAACGGGCAAGAATATTAAAATGATGCTCAATCATGCTCAAATGCTTTTCAACCAATCGCGGTTACGAATTTCGACGCCGCAACTTAATAAACTTGTTGCAGCGGCATTGGAAACGAATCCTCCGCCGTTGTATCATCATCACAAGGTCAAGATTTATTATGCTTCTCAGGTTAACAGTGCGCCTCCGACGATTGTGCTTTTTTGTAACATGCCGGATGCCTTATCAATGCCTTATCAGCGTTATCTTCTTAATTTTCTGCGTGACGGACTACCGTTCCACGAAGTTCCGGTGAGATTATTGTTCCGAAAACGAGAATCAAACGATCTTAGAAACGATATCGAAACAAAATAAAAAGCGATTGCCGATTTTTAATAATTTTTTGCAACGCAAAAAACATCAGATTGGACAGTGAAAGTCCATCAAAAATAGACAGTTATACTGTGTTAGGGTTATATTTGGTATTTTTCAAGTTTCTAAATAATTATTTTCTTGATTGATTCGAAACACTCAATAGCCCGATAGGGCTTTATTTTCGTAACC
>JAISBG010000499.1 GCA_031266315.1 Planctomycetaceae bacterium
GCCGGTTCCGGCGACACCCGAACCAGTTCCGGCAACACCCGCGCCAGTTCCGGCGACACCGGAATCAGTTCCGGCAACGCCCGAACCAGTTCCGGCAACACCCGAACCAGTTCCAGCAACACCCGCGCCAGTTCCGGCAACACCGGAACCGGTTCCAGCGACACCCGAACCAGTTCCGGCAACACCCGAACCAGCTCCGGCAGCACCCGCGCCGGTTCCAGCAACACTCGAACCGGTTCCGGCAACATCGGTAACTTCTGAGTTGAAAACAACTTATGATCCCAAAAAGAGTTTAATTCGTCTTGCGCATCCTGAAGTTGCCGCGCGGCTTGGGTTGACCGATGTCCAGCGGGCGGAAGTTCAACGGCTTCTTGTGCTCCGTTCTCAGGAACTCGCCAAAGCACCGGAAAATCAATGGGCAACCGTTATTGAGCAAAGTGAACAGAAACTCGCCGACATTTTGACTCCGGCACAAAAAGTGTTGTTGCTCAAAGTTTTCAGCGAAAAAACAATTCGTTTCATTTTCAAATATCAAGGTTGGGCGGATGTTCTCCAATGGTTCGCCGAACAAGTTGGTTTGCAACTCGTTATGGACACTCCGCCGCCCGGTTCGTTTAACTACGCCGATCAACGCGATTATACGCCGTCCGAAGCAATTGATTTGCTCAACAGCGTGTTGCAAACCAAAGGTTATACGTTGATTCGGAACGATAAAATGTTGATGCTTTTCGATCTGAAACGGGGAAAAATTCCGATTCAGTTTTTGCCCAAATTAAAACCGGAAGATTTGAATGAACGCGGAACGTTTGAATACACTTCTGTTATTTTTCCGTTGGAACGCCGTAACCGCGCCGATGTGATTCAGGCGTTGGAACCTTTCAAAGGAGCGTTTTGTCAAATTATTCCGATGCCGGGCAACTCCCTGATTATTACCGATACTGCCGGAACACTCCTTGTTCTCCAGAAGGTGATTGAATCGGTGGAAAATCCGGCACCACCAAGCGCGCCGCCAACTCCCAGTTCACCTCCGCCACCGCCGGTTTGGAAAACATACAAAGTTGAAAAGAATGACCCCGCCAAACTCGAAACTATTTTCAAGGAATTTTTTCCGACAGGTAAATCTATTCGGATCGGAAATTCAAGAGAAATTCATATTTTTGTTACCGAACCGGAACATTTGCAGATTGATACCGTTTTCAAAATGCTCGAAGCCGACAGCGGGGCACCGAATGGGGAATTGATTCTTGCCAGTTATTCGATCACGCCTTATCTTGACGCGACGCCGTCGCAATTCTGGCGGCTCGGACGAATGCGGCGCGGTCTTGGTACGGTAACTCAGGCAACTTCGGCAACTCCGACAATTCCTGCAACATCGGCAATTCCGGCAACGTTACAAAATCCGTATGATAATTCGTTGACTATCGGCAAGGAAATTATCAATGTTCTCAAAGCATCGTTTCCCGCCGCCGTCGTTTCCGAAACACCGGTTGCGAATAATATTGTTGTTTTAGCGTTACAGGCGGAGCAAGAAAAAATCAAAGTGTTTTTTGAATCGCTCAAGCAAACGCCGCAGCCGGAAGACGAACCGGTTGCCAAACTGTACAAGTTTGTCGATAAAACCAAGAAAATGAACGCCGAAACATTAAAACAACTTCAATCGGTTGTTCCCGCCGGCGTGTTTTCGCTGGATGACGAACAGGGACAAATCCTTGTTGTCGCCACCGCCAAGGAGCAGGAAATGCTCGCTAAAGCCGTTACGGAATTGGAAACGGCGGCAGCACCAGAAGCGGACAAAATTATTGTTTCATACCGATTGCCGGTTTCCAGCGCAACACGGTTTTCAGCGATGCTTAAACAACTCGTTACAAAAAAAGAACTCGAAGATATTGTGGAGCTGCGCGATACCAAACAAGGATTCGTAACAGTTTGGGCAACAGCAAAGCAGCATGAATTGATTCAAAGGCTGTACGATGAAGTTGCCGGACGAAAAAAGTCCGCCGATTCGAAAGTTGCCCAATCAGCGGAACCGGTTCTTGGTGTTTATCCCATGCTTCACGGTTACGCTTATACCGCGCAACTTGTTCTTACCAACATGATGACCGGAGCGGATTTTTCTTACGACCCGCGAACAAACGCCGTGATTGCGGTTGCAACGCCGGATATTCAGGAAATCATCAAAAAAGCGGTCGGGGAACTTGATAAAAATATCAACGACGATATCGCGTTTATTGTACTGAAAAAGGAACTTCAAGCGGATATGTTACGGCAATTAACACGAATTGCGCCGCATAGTGTTCTCGTTCAGAGCCGCCGGAATTCGCAGATTATTGCAACAGGACCCAAAGAAGAACTCGATAAAATCAAAGCCGTTTTAACCGCAAGCGAAACCGCATCGGCAACGAAAGAGGAAATTGTTGTCCACACACTTCAAACGGCGGCTCCTTCGACTGTTCTTGCTGTTCTTGCCGATGTTTTCCCGGAAGTCAAAGCAACAGTCAATGCCGTCAATAATCAGATTATCTTACAAATGAGCAGTGATTGGAAGGAACCGGTTACGGTGTTGCTCAGTCAATTGGACGGCGCAACGGAATTTATTCCGGTCAAAAAAACACCGTCTCCACAATTGCTCCAATCCATTAAAACCATTGCTCCGCGCGCAACAGTTATTGTCGATCAGGAAAACGCTCAAATTTTGGTACAGGGTGCGGTCAAAGAAGTTGAAAACATCAAAAAGATTATTCAACAGTCGGAAACGGCGGTACCGATTGCCGAAGAAGTTTACGTTCACACCTTCAAACAGGTTTATCCGTATTATGTTGTTACGATATTGCGTGAAATTTATCCTGAAGTCAAAGTGTCCGGCTATCCGTCACATAATCAACTCATGGTTCGTTTCCAACCGGAGCTGAAAGAAAAGATTGTTGATTTATTCAACCAGATGGACGGCGACATTGTTTTTATTCCGCTTAAAAAACAACTTCCCGATGAGTTACGAAATTCGTTTCCAAGTATTGCGCCTTATGCCGTAACAATATTCGATGCGAAAAATTCACAGTTGATGGTTTATGGACCGAAACCGGATGTAGAAAAGATTCAGAAAATTGTTACGGCGTCGGAAGCCGCCGCGCCGGTGGACGAAGAGGTTTACGTTCATACATTTAAACAAGCGGTTCCTTACTATGCCGCCGCGATTGTTCGGGAAATTTATCCCGAAGTCAAAATGGCGGGGTATCCGACCGCCAACCAATTAACGTTGCGGATTCGTCCTGAGATGAAAGAGAAAATTCAAAAACTTCTCGAAGATATGGACGGCGACATTGTTTTCGTACCGTTAAAAAAAGCGTTGACAACAGAACTTCAAACTATTTTCCAGAGGGTCGCTCCGTATGCAACGGTAATTGCCGACCAACAGAACGCTTTGGCAATGATTTATGGTTCCAAACCTGATGTTGAAAAAATTCAGAAAATTATCGCAACATCGGAAACCGCAACACCGATTGCCGAAGAAATAATCGTTCATAATTTGAAAAATGTCGGTTCGTCTGCGGTTGTTCCGATTCTCAAGGAAATTTATCCTGATGCAAAAATTACCGACGATGCCGAAAATGGGCGGCTTGTTCTTCGTATCCGACCGGATCAAAAGAATGCGTTGACGTTGTTGCTCGCTCAACTTGATGCCGCCGACCCCGACAAAGAGAAACGATATTTCAAAGCGTATCCGATTGAAACCGGTTTTTATCCCGTTCGGCGCGGCAGAGAACAATACACAACCAATATGCCGCTTGATTATATTCAAGAGTTGCAAAAATTGGTTCCGCGAGCCAGAATTGCGTTGGACGAAAATTCGCAACAGTTAATTGTTTGGGGAACGGAAGAGGAACACAAAGCGGTTGAAGCGGCGGTGAAGACGTTTTCAAACGATGGAAAAGATAAACGTTACGGACGTTTTCCGCTTCGGCGGGCTGATCCTTATACGATTATGTCGATTGTTCGCCGAATGTTTCCGACGGTGATTCCGACTTATGATTATTACGGTCAGAGTTTGATTGTCGAAGGACATCCGCGTTTGTTGGAAAAAGTTACAGAATTGATTGAAACACTTGATCCGTCGGAACCTTCCGTCAACGATCCGACAGTCCGGTTTTATGTTCTGCAATCAGAGCCAACGCCGGTTCTTGTTCAAGGGTTGCAGCGGCTTGTTCCGACCGCAATGATTACGCCGGACAAGGACGCGAAACAGATTATGGTGATTGCCAAACCTGATGAACAAAAAATCATCGAAGCCAATGTCAAGGCGATTGTTGCAACATTTACGGCTCCCGAAGAACCGATGCTGTTCATTTATCCGGCAACACAGGATCAACGTGAACGGCTTGAAGCGTTTATTAAAACGGCGGCGCGGGATTTGAAGGGGGTTGCGGTGGTGCCGGATAAATCGCCGAATCAGATTTCCGTGTGGGCGAAGCCGTCGGAACATCAACTTATCGCAACGATTTTGAAGCAAATGGAAGAGAACAAAGCGAGTGAACCGTTACGACAACTCAAAGTGTTCCAAATGTCCATTGGCGATATGACCACCGCACAGGAAATTTTGCAAGTTTCGCATCCCGACGCAACTCTGTTTTCCGACAAGCAAGGCAACCGCTTACTCGTTTGGGCAACACCGGAAGAACTTGAAAAAGTTACGAAAACATTGACCGTACAGGGCAACCTTGACAGCCGTCAGATGTTGGCGTATCCGGTTGCCGGAGTGAAGCCGGAAACATTGTTGAAAGTGATTCAAGATGTTTTTCAAGGGCTTAAAATAACGCCGGAACCGCAAAGCCGACGGATTCTTGTTTGGGCAACACCGGAAGAGCATGTTAAAGTTGCGGAAATTGTCGAACAGGCAAACAAAGAATCCGAACCGGATTCGGAACTTGCCGAAAAATTTGTTGCGTATTCGGCGGCGAATCTTGATTCCCGAATGATTACCGGATTGTTCAAAGCGATGATTCCCGATGCCGATGTTTACGCGGACACCGACGCGGAAAAAATTACGGTTCGGGCAAGAACACGCGATCATATTCGTATCAGGGAATTATTTGAACAACTCCGGGAAAAAGATGAACGTTTTCGTCCGGTCTTGGCGGTTTATTCGATTGGCGATACAGACCCGGTGATGATTGAGGCGTTGCTCCGCAATCAACTCAAAGAAGCGGAATCAATGTCGTCCGATGATTTAGTGGAACGGCTTAGTTGGTCTTATTATTACGAGCGAATGCCTTGGTACGGAAATTACAACCGGCAGACAACCAAGAAGAAAGGTTATTTCAAAGTTGATCCGCAAACGCAGGCGGCTTATGTTTTTACCAACGGCGACGCGCAAAAGGAAGTTGCTGACGCGATTAAA
>JAISBG010000525.1 GCA_031266315.1 Planctomycetaceae bacterium
TAGGAATTAAACGTGCGTTTTTGAAAAGAACATATTATAAAATATTAACACTCTTTTGTGGCAAACAACACAACCACATTACTTGCACTCCGGCGCGCCGTTTTCGCTTGCACATGACCCATTAGCAGTTGGAACTGTGATTGGGTCTGAAACCGGATCAGAGGGACCACGAGTAATAGGTAATGAAGTATTACTGTTTGCGACTTGAAATGAACGTGCGGATATTAGAGTTTTCCAATGACCGGACATAAGATAGGAACAATCATCAAGTTCGGCTCCACTTTTTTGTATTTCTGTACATTTTCCGAGTTGGTGAGTTGGAATATGTTTTTCGCCGGCTACAAGTTGATTACTGCTTCCATCTTGCCACCATGCCATTGAATCGCGTGGTAACCAGGTCAGAAAATTACCGGTGTTTTGCCAGAGAGCCACTCGAAATGGACCTGTGATTCGTTCATAATGATTTTTGTTTCCAACATTCCAATTCTCATAGACAGCCCCAGTGTTTCGCATAATGATAACAGCATAATCACCTTGCGGTCCTTGAAAGTTCATAAAATCATTAAGTGTTGTACTGGTTCCCTGACTGAACAAAGGTCCGTTACCACGACGACTTGGACATCGATAAATTGGAACGGAACCAAAAGCGTTTCGATCTTCTTCTCCTAAATATTTGAGCCACCATAGAGTATCGACAGAACCATTATTCACGCAACCGTATGTTGCAGCGTCTGTTCGCCTTTGCCACTCTGTTAATTTTTCGTGTAACGCAGTTTGTTCAATAAATGGATAGAGGAGTCCCCAAGTTGAAACTCGACTCCAATACTGATAGTTTCCTTCTGTGTCTAACATACCAATTTGAAGCGGTGGAACTCCATTTTGGGTATCGTGAAAGTTGTGAACACCAATGCCAATTTGTTTCAAGTGATTGGTACACGACATTCGTCTTGCCGCCTCTCATGCCGCTTGCACGGCGGGTAATAGTAATGCAATCAGAACTCCGATAATCGCAATAACCACAAGAAGTTCGACCAATGTAAAGCCGAACGGTGAAGAACGAATGAGTTGTAAAAATTTTGCGGAAAAGCATTGAGAAAACCAACACTCTTCTCTCTCATTTCTTAACTTTCCTCCATATACTGCCCCCCCCCCCCTGACTTGCCCATTTTAACATTTGACTTTTCACAGAGTTTTTCGGCAAATTTTCCGAAGCGGTTTTTACAAAGTTTTTCATTGTTATATTCCTTATTTACAGGATTTCTGAAATTATCGCGAAACGTTTGCCGAAAACAACACGGCAAAAAAACGCAACGCCGATTCAATAATTATAGAGTTTACACAAAATAAAACCAGATGTCAAGAAGAATCTTTTTTTTCGCGAATTTTCGTGTGTTTCGCGTTGAAAACGAACTTTTCAATGCTTGGACAACTAAATACGGTAGATTCAGAAGATTTTTTTTATAAGCCGAATTCAGCGCATAAAAAAGCTCGCCACAGGGACGAGCTGAGGGTGCTTAAAAGCATTGCCTCGCACAACGAATGTCATTTACTAAGATTTGAAAGCAATCGTTGCTCGGATACATATCAAAGTAATTTACCACACATACGCAAAAAAACAAGAGGGGGGCAAAAAAATTTTTACCTGTTCACAGAATTGTGTCTTTGAGTCAAATTGGATGATTTAGGAATAGTGAGTAAACACATTATCCATTACCTTTACATTCATTTTTCGTGAGCGGTTACAAATAGAGAATCCTATTTGAACTGACTATTTAGACACTGCGTAACAGGAGATAATGAGTCAAAACATGTCAAGCCCGCAAGGGAATTTTTTTCCTGTTTGCAGACGGAATTTTGTTAAAAGTAGGTAATCATCAGGTAGGTAATTTATCATTTGCGGTATTTATCCGACCTTTTGGTCAATTTATAGCCCTACAATGATTGTACCATTCCGTTGAAAGACGTGAGAATCAGTTTTTTTAACGCGAAAATGTGCTAAAAAATCATTTCGTGTTGTTTGTGAAATTTCACGTGTTTTGCGTTTAAAAATCTCAGTTAATTAATCGTGTAAAGCATATTACAATTTTGTAATTTCATCGGTATGGCAAAACAAAATTGTCGTTTCTTTTAAAACACACAGAATTATTTTTTTTCTGAAACTGTGAATATTATTTTATCTTCTTTAATTATCGATGGTTACGTATTTTTATTTTATGTAATTTTGAATTGGCATGGAAAATGCTTTTAAGTGGCAAAGAAGTTTGACCGCAATACGGTCAAGTGTTTTGAGTCAACCCCAGCATTAAGGAGAGTATGCCATGCCGTTTTTGGAGTTTCTTTTACCGATTTTTGCACAAACAGAGGCAACTGAAGTTGCCGAAAAAGCCGTAGAAGTTGTTGCGGAGGTCGCCGACAAATTTTCGTCAGTGGACACTATTTGGGTTCTATTCGGAGCCGCATTGGTGTTCTTTATGCACCCCGGTTTCACAATGGTCGAAGCCGGTTTTACCCGTGCAAAAAATACGGGGAATATCGTAATGAAAAATGTGTTGACTTTTGCACTCGGCACCATTTTCTTTACTACCGTTGGTTTCGGGATTATGTTTGCCCCCGGACTGAATCTGTCCAATGAAACAATTCATCCTTATTTTGGCGGCTTTGACTGGTTCGCTGGCGGGGCAATTGCCAATGTTTATGGTTCCGGTACTTATCCCGGAGTTGTCTTCCTGATTTTCCAAACCGTTTTTTGTGCCACGTCGGCAACTATTGTTTCAGGGGCAATGGCGGAACGGACAAAATTCAGTACCTACTGTATTTATTGTATCGTATTGAGTGCTTTTGTTTATCCGGTTTCCGGTCATTGGATTTGGGGCGGCGGTTGGTTAGCCGAAAAAGGGTTTCACGATTTTGCCGGTTCAACAGTTGTTCACATGGTTGGCGGTTTGTCAGCACTTATCGGAGCCGCTTTTCTCGGTCCCCGTCTTGGAAAATACACAAAAGACGGAAAACCGCGTGCTATTCTCGGCAGTAATGTTGCTCTTGGTTGTCTGGGTGTTCTGATTCTCTGGTTTGGTTGGTTCGGATTCAACGGTGCTTCCACTGTTTGCGCCACCGGCGACGGAGTGTTGACTTCAATGGGAAGTATTTTCGTAACTACGAATCTTGCCGCTTCGGTTGGAGCCGCTGTTACAATGCTTATTACTTGGGGTCGTTACGGAAAACCGGATGTGTCGATGACATTGAACGGAGCCTTAGCCGGTCTTGTCGGAATCACTGCCTGTTGCGATGTTGTCAGTCCGGTCGGCGCAATTATTGTCGGAACACTTTCCGCTCTATTTCTTGTTACTGCCATCGAATTTATCGATAAGGTTCTTCACATTGACGATCCGGTTGGTGCTATTTCCGTTCACGGTGTTTGCGGTGTAATCGGAACATTATGTGTTGGTCTTTTCGCGGATCCCAAAGTCAACGGCGATTTTCAGGGGTTGTTTTACGGCGGAGGGGTTAATCTGCTTATTACACAAATCATTGGTATTGCGTCGGTTGCCGCATGGATTGTATTGACAATGCTCATTCTGTTCGGTATTCTTGAGGCAACAATTGGTTTACGGGTTTCCAAAGCGGAAGAACTCGGAGGGTTGGATATGTCCGAACACGGTTTAGCCAGTGCCTACGCGGACTTTAATATTACCGATCAACTACTCGGTATTGTTGCTCACGAAGAAGGAAAAGTCCCGCTTTCGCAGGCAGTTACCGTTGAACGTCCTGCGCCGAAAACTGTTGCGGTAAAGCCGTTTGATTCGAATCATCCGAAATTTTCAAAGGTTGAGATTATTTGCCGTCAGAACAAATTTGACGATCTCAAATCCGCATTGAACGCAATTGATATTACAGGAATGACGGTAACACAGGTGATGGGTTGCGGAATGCAAAAGGGAAGCAGCGAATTTTATCGAGGTGTTCCGATTGACATTCAACTTTTGCCGAAAGTTCGTGTTGAAGTTGTTGTTACGAAAGTTCCGGTTGATCTGGTCATCGAAACAGCAAAGAAAGTCCTGTACACCGGCAATATCGGTGACGGTAAGATTTTTGTGTACGATGTTGAAAATGTTGTCAAAGTCCGAACCGGTGCCGAAGGTTACAACGCATTGCAGGACGAATAACAACGAATAAGAAAGTATTAAAAAAATTTTTCTTTAACAGACAAAGTTGGCAGGCAACAATTTTCCGGATTGTTAAAACGCTGTTCGTATAACGGCGCGCCTGCCTTCTCTTTTGTCCGAAATTGCGAATGAAGGTATTCTCAAAGTCCGTCGTAATTTTATAAAGACTTCAGTCATAGTCCTAATACGGTTATGCAGGGCGAAAAGAGGTCGGCTATTTATCAAAAAGTTCGCTGAACGGTCATACCGATTGGAATCAATGACAACTCAACCGGCGCAATTCTTCAGCGAAGGGGCGTCCACCACTTATTGATCCACTTCGTCAATAATTGTGCAAACGATTATTCTGTAAATTGTAGATTGGAAACAATTCCGGTGTTCCTTGTTGATGCCAAGTCTTGAGCGAATAACCGTGTTCACGTAAAACGTGAACACGGTTACCAATAACAACTTATGGACCCGGTATTTCATGCATTTCGCCATCGTTGACTATCGAATACGACAGCAAAATCGGATAAGGTGGTACGATGTTCGAGATTGATCTCACATGACCATCACCAAGCACGAAATTACAAATACCGGCATGATAACTGCCGAAACCATAATCCCATAACGGAGTTTTCGTTGCATCCGGATCATTGGGAAACGCCAAAGGAAGACCTTCCGCTGCAACTGCTCCTGTCCAGGACAGACCTGATGGAACCGCAGATTTCAATGGATTTTTCGAATAAACACGGTTTTGATCTCCACGTATAATACTACGTCCCCATGTTCCTGTTGAAAAAGCCTGACAAGCAAGATAACCGCAATCACCTGTTAATTGAAAAGAAGCACCGCTACATCGATTTAAAGCATCGAATGGAATATGCTTTTCTCCAAAAAGCAATTGATTCGTTAAACCGTCTCCAATTCGTGAAAAGCCGTCACGAGGCAACCAAGTATTGGGATCACCTGCTGTTGCATAATTAGCGATACGAAATGCTCCGCGAGGTAATTCAATTCTATCGGTGTCAGTCGCCGTATTCGTACCCAAATTCCAAAAAGCCGAATCGACACTTGTGTTTGTTTTTGCCGCTTGATCAGAAACCATTACTGCGGCATAATCAGTTCTGGGACCATGTCTTGCTTGAGTACCTTCTGAAGCTTCTACTGTAGCAATGAATGATTCATTACTGCGGCGTGAGGGACATCGATAAATGGAAACCGAGCCAAAGCCGTTTTTAACATCGTCTGAAAGTGAATTCCACCATGTTCCATTTCGTACTGCTCCAATTCCACCGAATCGTAACGTATCGTAGAGACCTTGTTGTTCGATATGGGGATACAGTAATCCCAAAATCGACAAACGATTTTCGCCAATTGCCGATGGCGGCAAACCTTGCATTGTGCTTTCAAACGTATGGACGGCAAGTTCCATTTGTTTAAGATGGTTGATACACGACATTCGTCTTGCCGCTTCCCGTGCTGCTTGGATTGCTGGCAACAGAAGAGCGATTAACACGCCGATAATC
>JAISBG010000543.1 GCA_031266315.1 Planctomycetaceae bacterium
TCGTTGTGTTCCTTATTTTATAAGGTTTCATTGAAGTAATTGCGAAACATTTACCGCAAAACAATACGGTAAAAAATATATATCGCAATTGAATAAGATTCAAATTTTATGAAAAATAATGCCAGATGTCAAGAGAAATCTTTTTTTTGAGAAAATTTTTTCTAGTGTTTGTCGGCTGGTTGTTAAAATGAGTAAAATTTCAACAGAGATCGTGATTTTAAGCGACGGACTCATTATTTTTAAAACTGTTTTTTTCAAGATGTTATTTGTTCAGCAGGTCGGTCAATGATAACTATTGGTAAATTTTACCTATAAAAGTTTACCTAAATTAACAACAAAACCGTGAACGCTAAGAAATTTTTTAGATTGGAATTGCGACTTTTTAAGTCGTAATTAAATTATAATCAAAAACCTGTAATTCTACCGAGTTATTCTCCAGTAGAATTGTAAAATACATTGACTATAATAAAGTATATTGTATTTTCTGCCCTCTTTTTAACCGTCCTTATTTATTCGCCAAAATTACTGTGTCTCCTGATCTAAACAAACCCCAAAATTTGCCAAAGAATTTATCAAAAAATTTGTCAAAAAACCAATCAAAGAAATTGTCGAAAAAATCGTTAAAAAATCTGTCAAAAGATTTTCCGAAACGCCAAATATTATACCTGAATCGGGAATTGAGTTGGCTGAATTTCAACGAGCGTGTTCTTCTGGAAGCGGACGATCCGGCAGTGCCGCTACTGGAACGTCTCAATTTTCTCGGTATTTTCTCCAATAATATGGACGAATTTTATCGTGTTCGTGTTGCGCTGCTCAAACGTCTTGTGAATCTTCAGGAAGATGTTCAAGATATGAACCTTGATTTCGATCCGTCCAAAATTCTCAAGGAAATTCATAAACGTGTTGTTGTCCAGCGTCACAAAGCCGACGATATTTACGAAAAAATCAGCCGCGAACTGGAGAAAGAAAATATTTTCTTCATCAATGAAACAAAATTAACCGAAGAACAAGGTATTTTTGTACGTCAATATTTTAAGGAAACCGTCCGGCAATTTCTGTTTCCGATTATGCTTGACCGGTTTCGGAATTTTTCAAATCTGCACGATAATTCGATTTATCTTGTGGTTGATCTAACGCACAAGGACAATACGTCGTCTGAAAATCTGGCATTGATTGAAATTCCAACGGATCACGTGTCGCGGTTCCTTGTGTTGCCGCCGAGTTCGGATAAAAAGCAATATATTTTGTTTCTGGACGATGTGATTCGTTATTGCCTTGCTGATATTTTTTCGGTATTTGGTTTTGTCGGTTTCAAAGCGTACACAATTAAATTCACACGCGATGCCGAACTCGATATTGATAATGATGTTTCAAAAAGTTTCCTTGAAGCGGTCAGCGACGGAATTAAGCAACGGAAATACGGCGATACGGTTCGGTTTGTTTATGACGAAGAATTACCGCGAAAAATCTTGATAAATATTCTCAAGAAATTTGGAATTAAAAAACACAACTCTCTCGAAAAAGGCGGACGATACCACAATTCAAAGGATTTCATGCATTTTCCCAAAATTCTCGGAACGAAAAAGATGTTGTATGATCCGATGCCGCAACTGGAAGTTTCTGATTTTCCGCCGGGTGTTTCGATGCTTGATGTGATACGTGAGAAAGATGTGATGCTGCATTATCCGTATCAACCGTTTCGATATATGATTGAATTACTCCGTGAAGCGTCTATCGATCCGGCGGTTCGAACGATTAAAATGACGATTTATCGTGCGGCAAAACATTCGGCAGTGGTGAACGCACTGATCAACGCAGCACGTAACGGAAAAGAAGTGATCGTTTTCGTCGAATTTCAAGCAAGGTTTGACGAAGCGGCGAATATTTCTTGGGCGGCTCGAATGCAAGATGAAGGAATCCGTGTGTTGCCAAGTATTCCCGGTATGAAAGTTCATTGTAAAATTCTGCTGATTCGCCGAAAGGAATTCAATGCCAACGTCTATTACACCGCCGTCGGAACCGGAAATCCAAACGAAAATACTACCCGAATTTATTGTGACGAACACCTTTTGACCGCCGACAAGGAAATCACTTCGGAAGTCAACAAAGTATTTCATCTGTTGGACGACAGGAAATACCAACTGCCGGATTTCAAACATATTATCGTTTCACCATTCGGAACACGCAAGTTTTTTCTGAAACAAATTGATCGGGAAATTAAAAACGCACGAAAAGGGAAACCGGCGTGGATGATCGTTAAAATGAACAATCTGGTTGACAAACGAATTGTGAACCGGCTTTATGAAGCGAATGAAGCGGGAGTCCGAATCAATATGATTATTCGTGGAATCTGTACACTTATTCCCGGCATACCGAAAATCAGTGAAAATATCCGAGCGGTTCGGATTGTTGACCGATTTCTGGAACATTCGCGGATACTTGTTTTTTGTAACGACGACAAACCGGAATATTTTATCGGATCGGCGGATTGGATGGAACGGAATCTCGATCATCGCTTTGAAGTGGTAACACCTGTCCGCGATCCGGCAATTCAAAAACAACTTTGGGACATGCTGCAAATCCAACTCACAGACAATGTTAAAGCCCGATTTATTAGCCTGAAACACCCAAACGAGCGAATCTCCGTAAAAAAAGGAAACAAAAAAATTCAGGCACAAACCGAAATCTACCGTTATTTGCAACAACAAAAAACAGAACCCGAAAATGCAAACGAACCCGAACAATCAGGAAAAATAAATTGAAGTCATCACCAACTTTGTCCCACAAAGTCGGTTGGTGTCAACACGACCTTATTTTCAATTATTCCCATTCTCTGTGCAGTTACGTGTAATTCCTTCCTTAATTTAACGCTTCAACAAATTCATCCAACGTTTGACAATCTAAAGCGTATAAGTGCAGGGACTCTAAAGCAATCGGGTCATTCATTCGCTGAATTGCCGCCTTAATCTTTTTGGGAACATTAGTCATTTTGAACCTTTTACACAAAACATTCAAAACGGCTTTCCGTAAACCATTTGTTTCGCCTTCGGCTTTACCTTCGGCTTTACCTTCGGCTTTGCCTTTGGCTTTGCCTTCGGCGACTAGTTGATCTAAAACTGATGTTGGCATGGTAAAAATTCCTTTCTTTTCAATTTGAGTGGAAACTTTCTGAAAATCTTGTTGAGAAAAATGTTTGGCACTGGTTGCCGCATAATAGATTGCGTCTCTCAATTCCTCTTGCGATTCCGGCAAATGGATTGTCGGTTGCAACTTTTGGTAAATTTCTATTAACCGTTCCGCAACATCCGTACTGAAAACCGCTTGCAACGTCATGAAAAGAACCGACAATCCAAGATCATCAGGAAAATTTTCAGATTTAAGCGACGGTACGTCAAACAACAACGCTTTCACATTTAACACACACGATTCAAACCCTTTGATTTTATGAACTAATTCGCTCATCTCCAAGGGGGCGGTAAATCGTCCTTTGCCGTGATAAAAAATGAACGGAAGGATCATTGGGAACAAAAAGGTTCGAAGTCGTGTTTCGTTTTTGGGTTTTTGAAATTCTTTTTTACCGAAGCAGACAATATATTCGACAATTTGAAAAATAGTCCATTGGTCGTTGCTGGTTTTCAACTCAATCAGGATAAAAACTACAAGATGTTCGTTACTATTTTTGAACGGAACACGATACAAAATGTCGAGGTAATGCGATCTGAGTTTTTTATCAACGAATGATTCCGGCTCAATTTCCAATTTTTCAAGGTCAATCAAATCTCGTACTTCCGGTTTGAGAACATGTTTCAAAAATTTTTGAGCCGTATTCACTTTTTTCAGTTTACCTTTGCAAAACCCGTCATGTTGATACCTTTTCCTAAATTCATCAAAAACATCACTATCAATCGGTTGTTCGGGTAACTGTTGTCGCTTTGAATGTTTTTTAGCCATAAATTTTTCACCTCAAATGTCCGTTAAC
>JAISBG010000671.1 GCA_031266315.1 Planctomycetaceae bacterium
GGTTAAAATCCTGCCTTTCAGGCAGTGGTCTCTTTGGTTCACAGCCGCAGGTCGCTGACCTGCGGTTATGAAAATACTGCCTTTCAGGCAGAGAAAAAAATACTACGGAATAGTTACGAATCTTTAATGATTTAATCTTACAAAAATCGATTGTCAATCGGTTTTCAAGTTCCAATTTCAACAGCGGAAAGGAAAACAAAAGAATTGCTGATTTTACCGGATTCCGCACAAAGTTACTAAGGTAATGCCGCCGCCAAAACGGTTACCAGTACCTCAAAAATTACAATTTCATAACCCGCGCAGTATGATATTCATTTCGTTTCAGTTTTAGGAAGATATAGATAAATAAATTGGGTTAAAAATTAACTTCGCCGATTTCATATATTTCTGTAACATCGTTGAGCGTAATACAAAGTGAACGCCGTGTTTCGTTGGCTCTGCCGTAGTTTGTGAAAATATCCACAAAAACAACACCCGGTGCCAAAGCGTCCGCTTTTTCTTTTTCATTGTTGTCCGATTTGGAGTCTTCCTCGTCCCAATCATCAGAATCCCAATTAACAAAATCTTTTAGGTCTTCCCATTGATTTTCGAGTTCCCACAATTCATCATCATCGTTGTCTTTGATATCAAAACGTTCAAGAACAATTTTGTACGTTCCTTTTTCTGATTTACGTATCAAATATTGAGACAGATCATGATCGTTTGTAATTAACGCTCCGCCGTGAACAGATAAACATCTATTGAGTTTACGTACAAATTCGCCGCTCGGTTCCGTAACAGCAAGGCAAACACGAACATTCGGATGACTTGCCGACGCAACAATCCGAAGATCAACATCCAGCGGTTGTGTAACGTTTTGATCCTTGTCCGGCGTTCCAAATCCAAGTGTTTTTCCTTTTACCGCCATTCGCTGCATTTCTTGTAACGTAACAAGACAAAAATGATCATAGTCGTTATCGTAGCTATAATGATCCCAAACTGTTTTGATCAATTTCTGAAATGATTCACAAGATTGAACGAAATGTTCCCGATCAGGAGTTTTTTGAAATAAAAATGAAAGAATAAGTCCGCGTAAGGCGATGGGATCGTTTTCTTTTAATTCAAGAGCCTCCCGAAACAGTAAAACGGCAAGATCGGTTTGATTCCACTGAAGCATCAGGAATCCCATCATTTGTAACGTTATGAGATCATCACTGAATTCAATTTCCGGCAAATTACTGAGAATCCGTAACGCAGTTTCTGTATCGCCGAGTTCATGAAACAGTATTGCCGATTCCCAATAAAAAGACGGTGAATTTTGATATTGTTTTCGTTGTTCCAGATAAACAGTATAAGGTGATTGTTCCGACGCAGTAGCGGCATTTCGAATAATCTCAAGGTACGGCGAATCAGCATCACGCGGTTGTAACACAATATTCGGCGTCACCGTTGGCGATGGATTCTGTGTGTTGCTTCCGCTCATTCCGCCGCCCATGCCGCCCATGCCGAATCCCCCACCGCTGTAACGATATGACCGGTTTGACGGAGAAGCAAAAGCTTCCGTCATATCGGCATATTGTGGTACAAATTTATATCCGTCAGGAACTTCAAACGAATGATCCCACCAGCATGTAAGAATATCCCAGCTTCGGCGAAGATTCCGCATTCCCCTGATTTGCCGTTCTTTCGCGACTTTCTGTACACGATTATTCCATAGCGTTTTACGATCTCGGTATTGCGTTTGCATTTCAGGCAATGACGCGGGCGGTTCGACCATAAATTCAATATATTGTTGAATTGATTCAAGAACCAACAAGGTGGTTTCCGGAGTAACAATATTGTACTTTAAACCAAGTTCGCGAATCTTCCGGCGATTTTTTGTTGCATAACGAATGAGTGAACGAAGCCGGAGTTGCGCCCAAATACGTTCGGCAAGAGAATCGTTATAGACATTATTGTCAATATTATTATGTTCCGCAACAGAAATCGGTATCGTTTCTGCTGTTTCGCCAACGCCAATTAATGCACAAAAATCAAGAGCGGTCTGATTTTGAAAATAGGCAACGAAAAAAGAATCTTTCAATATTCCCATAGGCGGTTGACTTGTTACTGACTTACCGCTCTGAAAACCTGTGATCAATGTAATCTTTCCGATACCGTCCAATATTTCCGAAACATTATTTTGTGAGAGATGAAACATTGTTCCGCCGCTTGATCTTGTAATAAATTGAAGTTCCGGACTATGTTGACTGTTTCCGGTTCCGATTACATAGAACGGCGATTTTAATACTACAAAATCTTCAATCGTATTTGAGTGATAATTATAATTTCCGTCCGAAAAAAGAATGGACAAATCCGGCTGAAGACGATGTGTAAATATTGATAAAAAATTTGTTCCGCCGTCATACGGGATATTTTTCAGTGTTTCAAATAATTTTTCATAACTTTTAACATTGAATGACTGAACCGGTTCCGGTGTATCACGGAAAACAACTAAATCAACATCGCATTTTTTTGTTTCAAGATATTGCCGAAGTAATTCTAATTCCTGTGTATGATCGATATGGAGTCGTGAACCGGAAGCGTCCCAATAAACGGCAATACGATTCGGTTGCGCTAATTTCTCCTCCAACTCCAACCGTTTCGGTTCCAGACGTTTTCGGATGTCGTCCGTCGGAATACGTGTTACGAAATAATTGCCTTCCGGCGCGGAAAAAGTAACGGTTTCTTGGTTGTTATTTGGCGGAAATTCGAGGCGGAGATTCTCTTTGGGGTGAAATTTTTCGCATGTTATATTGGCGATACGTGTTTTGATGTCAAATTTTAATTCCGATAACTCACTGTTCAATTCACCGCAGACAATTTTCGGCAACACGTCTGTTTTTGAAGCGTCGATTTCAATAGAAAACGTAGCGATTTGTCCGTCAAATTTAATCGGCAAGGTATATTTTGAAGCGTCAATCAGGTCAGTGTAACGAATTCGGATTGTTCGTGAAGTTTCAGGATCTATCGGAAAAATACGGCTTTTGAACGCATTTTTACCGCTCCATTCGACAAGACCGGGATCAATACCGCGCCGTTCGATTTCGTTAAAAATAACTGTTGCCCGTTTTTTCGGAACAGCAACACCATCAACCATTTCACCATTAATATCCAAAGCGTAACCGTCAACTGTTGCGCCGTCAGGTAACGGAAACGTGAACACTCCTTCCACAGTTTCATCAGCGGGATTGTAAAACTCATAACTTATTGTAACTTCAATAAGAAATCGGACAATCCGTACAGAATAACCGCATTGAATAAGTTCGAGTGGTTTTGCGTTACCTTCTTTTCCGGCAACAACAAGCGACGGACTCACTGCATGTGTCGATGCAAACTCCGGCGCAGCGGCAAAAAGAGTGTTCATTCTTTTGATACGTTCCGGTGTTTCTCTGTTACTGAAGTCGAAGTCACCGAATTGAGCTTCAGTAACAGAAAACGGAATCAATAAAATAACAAACCACATTAAAATTGTTAAATGTTTCATGGTATTTTTGAAAAAAGAGGTTGGGGTAATATTCCAGTGAAATTTTTATTTTTTATAACAATAATATTCATTATGTTTTTAATTACGAGCAATACAAACAGAACCAAATGCAAACAACCTCCCAACATGATGTTTTTCACATACCCTTTGAATTTTGTCAATATTATCCGCTATAATACTATTCAACATCTTTGTCTTTTCTGTAATTTTTTCGTGTGAACGGCTGTATTAAAATGTTACATGAATAGATTTGTTTTGCATGGTTTTATTAGCAACGATTATTATTTTGTACGATTATCAAAGCGTTCACCGGTTTCGCGTTCTGATTTGATCCAATGAGTAATTGTTTTAACGGCTTCGTTGATTGGAATCATTGTTGTTTCTTTTTCCCAACGCCATTTGATTTCGAGTTTGCTTTCCGCAAGTCCCTTGTCGCCGATAACAACACGAAGCGGAAAACCAATCAAATCAATGTCCTTGAATTTCACGCCTGCACGTTGATCGCGGTCATCAATCAAACAATCAATTTGTCCTTGTGTTTGCAGATTTTGCGCCAATTCGTCCGCTAGTTTCATGGCTCGCTCGTCGGACACTTTCATCGGGCAAATCACCACTTCATACGGCGCAAGATTCACGGGAAAAATCATTCCGGCATTGTCATACGAAGTTTCAATAAGTCCCGCAATAATCCGGTTCACTCCAATTCCGTAACAACCCATAATAATTGTCTTTTGTGTTTCGTCCGCATCAAGAAATTTAGCGTTCAAACTGTCGGAATATTTTGTTCCCAATTTGAAAACATGCCCAACCTCAATGGCTTCCCGAATTTTCACGGTAGAATTGCAACGCGGGCAAGCATCGCCGTCAACAGCGTTACGGAAATCGTCGATTTTGTCCGGTGTCCAATCACCTTGAGGTGTACGAAACGGATTGACATTGACCAGATGTTTATCGGCTTTGTTCGCGCCGACAATCGCGTTGACCATTTCCATAACAGCGTGATCCGCATAAATCGGAATTTGTTGCGCCAACCCAACTGGTCCCGCAAAACCAACCGGTGCCCCTGTTACGGATTCAATCGTTTTCACATCAGCCAATTCTAATTTTGTTGCGTTCAGAACACGTTTAATTTTATTTTCGTTCGCATCGTGATCGCCGCGAATTAACACCGCAATCGGTTGCAAGGAACCATTCGATTGCGGATTATCCGCAACATAAATCAGCGTTTTAATCAACTTCGTCGGTTTCACTTTAAGAAACTTACAAACTTGCTCAATCGTGTGCGCGCCCGGCGTATCAAGCTCCGCAATTGCTTTAAACGGTACACTTTCCACCGGTTGATCTTTACCGAAAGAACCGATTTCGGCTTTTTCCGTATTGGCGGCATAACCGCAAGTTTCACAGTGAACAACCTTATCTTCACCGTTTGGAGACGGAATCATAAACTCGTGCGACGCATCGCCGCCAATAGGACCGGATTCCGCCTCCACCGGCAAAAACGGCAACCCGCAACGCCGGAATATTTTACAATACGCATCGTACATTTTTTTATACGTTTCATTAAGCGATTCCAGAGTTGTGTGAAAACTGTACGCATCTTTCATAATAAATTCACTGGTTCGCAACACGCCAAATCGCGGACGTTCTTCGTTACGGAATTTCGTTTGAATCTGATACAACGTGACCGGAAGTTGCCGATAACTCGAAACAAAACGCGAAACAAGATCAGTTACTTCTTCTTCGTGAGTAGGACAAAACACAACCGGAATTTTTTTTCCGCCGCGAGATAATTGCGATTTAATCAAGACATCGCCAAATGCTTCAACACGGTTTGTTTGTTCGTAAAGCGAAATTGGGCAGAGTGCGGACATGAGAAGTTCAACCGCTCCGACGCGGTTCATCTCTTCGCGAACAATTTGTGTTGCCTTTTGAAGCGACCGGAGACCAAGCGGCAAATAAGTGTAGGCTCCAGCCATCACCTGAGCAATCAAACCGGCACGAAGCATCAGAATATGAGAAGGAATTTCCGCGCCCTCAGGCGTTTCTTTCATTGTAGGAATCAGCGTTTTCGACCAATACATGGAAATAAAATAAATAAAGTTTAATCTGGAAAAACAAGACCGAATCATTATCTTGCCGGTCAACCAACCTGTCAAGTGGACATATCCTTGAAATAGATAAAGTAAAAACTCTTGATTTTAAAACAAAAAACCACTAAAATATTATCTCAATTTCAAAAATGGTTGAATAATTACCTTTTACTTATTTATATTTATGTTTACGATTTCGCGTGAATTTACGTTTTGTTATGGGCATCGTTTACAGAATCACAGTGGTAAATGTGCGCATCCGCATGGTCATAATGCCCGTGTTCGGATTGTATTGGAGAGTGATTGCTTGAACGAACAAGGAATGGTTTTTGATTTTACGGAACAAAAAAGAACTATCGGACAATGGATTGAAAATCATCTCGACCACCGAATGATCTTGCAAAACAATGATCCGCTCGTTGAAATATTGGAACAAATGAATGAGCCGATTTTCCTTTTGCCTCAACAACCGACAGCGGAAAATATTGCTCGACTTTTATTTGAAAAAACAGAAGAATTTGGTTTTCCCGTCCAGTCGGTTACATTTTGGGAAACCGATCAATGCAGTGCGGAATACCGAAAGATAACTCCTAAAAACTTTTAACAAAATTCTTATCTCTTGTCCGTTCTTCACCGTTCGGCTTTACTTTCGTCAAACTTCTTGTGGTTATTGCGATTATCGGCGTGTTAATCGCACTTCTGTTGCCGGCGGTTCAGGCGGCACGGAGAATGCAGTGTACAAACAAGTTGAAACAATTTGGGGTGGCTTTGCACAACTATCATGATAGCCAGCGGTGGAATGCCTTCCGGTATGTCGGGATTGCCGAACCGTTCACACGGCAGAGGTCACAGGTTCGAATCCTGCGCCGCCCAATCTCTACTTTGCACTTTCTAAAAAATAACTCTTTTATTGCTGTTGCAAAGTTATAGAGATTTGTCTGACCGCTAGGCAACTCGATCGACAAAACCACCGCCGGAAGAATGTTCTTCTTTTCCTTTTTGCGGTTTGTAAGTCGTTTTTCCTTGACCGCGAGTTTCGATAATTTCCAAAATCTGGGTAAGATGAATCAGTGATTTTTGCGAAACCGTCCAATTCGCTAAAGCAAGATAACGAATTTGCCGGTTGCGGTTGTGTGCGGCATTGACTAACATTCGCCACTCACGCGGTTTCGGGAATATCTGCTCACAAAGCATCTGTATCGAATCAACCTCGTGTCCCTGTTTTTGGGCAGATTCCAAAATCTTTTTCCGATGATCCAAAGATTGTTGCAACAAAATCAGTGTGTGTGCCTCTTCAGTGGTTATTGCTGCAAGAGATTCTTTGTCCGGTTTCACCAGAAGTGCCTGCTTTTTCGTCAAAATATCCAGAATTTTCTCCTGTACTGTTGCGAGTTGGCTCAAAAATACAATAATTTCGTGTTCAATTTCCATTTCAAATTCCGATTTTGTTGAGTTGTAATACTTTGCCATTATCAATTGAAATTGCCGCTATTAACCGCCAAAACAACGCGAATCTTAACAATCCATCTATGTACCGTCAAGAGCAAAATGACAGAAAATTTTGTTTTTAAAAGGGGTTACCGATTGGAGTCAATACAGTTTGCCGTCGTAAATCTGATTCACTATCGGCTAACGCCGATGTGACCTTTCAGCGAAAGGTCGCCCACCTTGTGATTGCCTACCTTATGATTGCCTGCTTTTGACGAAAATTCCGCTGAAATAATTACGTTTTTTTAACCAGCCGCCGCAACGCAACGGGTTGCGGCTACTTGCAACCGGTTTCTTTTTCTTGTAATATTATCGGAACCGGTTGTGTTTTCCGGAACGATTTACTGTTTGACAAGTTATTTTCAGGAGAATCCCATGAGAAATTTGATGAATGTTTTGATGTTGTTTCTTGTTTTGACAACAGTTCGTGTGTTCGGGCA
>JAISBG010000697.1 GCA_031266315.1 Planctomycetaceae bacterium
CCCCCCCCCCCCCCCCCCCCCCCCCCCGGATGTGATAGAGCGTTAAGAAACGAGAATGGCAAGTGTTGGCGTTCCCAATACTTTTCCGCAAGATTCTTACAACTCATTCATTCTTTACCGTTCGGCTTTACATTAGTCGAACTTCTTGTAGTGATTGCGATTATCGGCGTGTTAATCGCTCTTCTGTTGCCTGCGGTTCAGGCAGCACGCGAGGCGGCACGGCGAATGAAGTGTACCAATAATTTCAAACAAATTGGTATCGCTCTTCACAACCATCACGATACTCTGGGAAGTTTTCCCGCTTCGCGTGATGCATTGCCTATCGAAACTACCAGCGGCGGAAAACATTATCAGGTTGGTCCGGATGTGTTCCTGCTTCCGTTCAACGAACAACAGGCTGCATGGAACGGTATTTTGAGTCTGGACAAAAACTGTACCGAAGCCGCCATTTGGGGCGAAGCGACCCAGTTTTTGACAGGACCGTTTTCGACTTACTGTTGTCCTTCCGACCCGGAAGCACAAGGACCCGGCGGATATGTAACTTCTTGGGCGGGACGCGGGACTTCACGTTCAAGTATTCGTTACTGTATGGGAGACGGAATGTGGAATGTTTGGGAAGATTACAATGCTACCGGCGGTCCGGTCAATAATCCCCGTGTTTATACTCGCGGCATGTTCCATACTCGTCATCACAAATCACTTGAATGGGTTTCCGACGGTACCAGCAATACGGTTGCCGCTGGAGAGCGGGTTGTTGCCGATACAACAGGGGACGGTGCCACAAATATTGTTACAACAACAAACAAAGTTAAATCAGGAACTGTTCGTAACAATGGGACAACAAATCTTTATTCGGGCAACACTCCTGTTCCCGCAAACTGTCTCAATAATGCCCGCGACCCATTAGACCGAACAATTATTCGCGACCCCACCAATACATGGCAAGGACAAATTTTTGGCGACGGGCGTCCGATAAACGGTATGTTCCACACCGCTCTTCCGCCAAACTCGCCTTCTTGCGGTTACGCTGTTACTGGCGGCGGGGACGGTTGGGCGTTGCTCACCGCATCAAGTGAACATACCGGTGGTGCGAATTTTGTTTTTGTCGATGGTTCCGTTCATTTTATTTCCGAAACGATTAATTGCGGAAACCTAAACGGATCCCAAGGCGGAACTCACGAAGGAACCGGAACTCAGCCGGTAGCATCCGGTGCGAGTAATTACGGTGTTTGGGGGGCGTTAGGCACGCCGCAAGGAGGGGAAACCCAATCGTTTTAACCTATTTTTAATAAAAACCGTTAAAATCGTAACACAAAGAAAAATTAAAATGTTGCGTTCTGTTTTCTTTTGTGTTACGGTTTGAAGATAAACGAATAACTTTCAATTAAGGATTTTGACATGATGATTTTCAACAAAAAAACGGCGACAATTCTTTTTCTTTTATATTTTGGAACGATTTTCGGTTGCGGCGGTCCTTTGAAACCGGAAGGATTTCCGGCTTTGTATCCGGTAACGATTGTTGTTACACAGGAAGGAAAACCGGTTGCTGAAATGTTTATTTCTTTACGTTCAACAGACCCGTCGGTAACATGGGCAATCGGTAGCCGATCCGACGAAAACGGTCATGCTCCCGTTAGAACACACGGTGAATTTGACGGTGCGCCGCTTGGGAAGTATAAAGTTGTTCTTACGAAACAGGAAAACGAAGGCTACGAAGAATTTCTCGCGGCAAAAGACCGTCGTGATGAAACGGCTGCGGCAAAAATTGAGGTGAAACTTTTTTCCTGTGTTGAAGAAAAATACAATGACCCGGAAACAACTCCTATCGAAATTGAAATTACTCCCAAATCAAAAATAATCGAAATTGATGCCGGTCCGCGAGTTCAGATTTCGCAAACGTTTTTGAAATAACAACACAAAAATATTTTTTTGTATCACATCAATTGATTGCCGGTGTGATACTGCGCAAATTATAAAATTGATATTTTTTGACAACTCACTAGACTTTTACTGTTGCGTAAAAACAATCTAGCGGTAACCTCATTTTCAACCTAATTTCTCTTACTAAACAACCTCAGTAGCCTCATGGATTCTCCCAAACCAACCTCATTACCTCATTTTACTTCATTGATCATTTTCAATGAGGTTAGGATATTTTTGCTCTTTTTGCTACTGAGGTTGTTTTGTAAGAAAAATTAGGTTGAAAATGAGGTTGCGAAAACTTGATTTCAATCCTTTGAAAAATACCAATAGAACACTAACACAGGGAATCTCTAATAATTCATTTTTACCACAGAGAACACAGAGAAAATTATTTTGATCAATTTTTTTTGAATACTTAAAATACACAAGACCATTTCTCTAACCTTATTTTCATTTTCTTCCCCAATTGCTCTTGCGTAACTTTAGGCTTATTGTTATTCTGTGGGCAATTTCCTTCCTTTTATCTTTCACCGATTTTTTTCTTATGTATTTCCCTGAAGTGACCAAAGCTCTTAAGCAAAGTGATCGCCAATTCAAAAAGTTTTTTGGAGTGACGAAGCCGACGTTTTTTCAATTGCTTTCTATTCTCCGTGTTGCCGATGCCGAACGTCATAAATTTGGCGG
>JAISBG010000731.1 GCA_031266315.1 Planctomycetaceae bacterium
CGGGACTTCGGGACACGTGTCCGAGACTTTGAGACACGTGTCCGGGACTTCGGGACACGTGTCCGGGACTTCGGGACACGTGTCCGGGACTTCGGGACACGTGTCCGAGACTTTGGGACACGTGTCCGAGACTTTGGGACACGTGTCCGAGACTTCGAGACACGTGTCTTTTCACGGCTAAAAATTGATAATTGATAGTGGAGAGTGGATAAATAAATTCAGGTGGGCGACCTTTTGCTAAAAGGTCGCGTCGGCGATAGCCGACTTGTACCCTGTTTCCGGCTAGCAATCAGATTCCCAAATGGTCGGCAACACAATTTGCTGTCGTTAATCTGATTCACTGTCGGCGAGTACGCCGACGCAACCTTTTAGCAAATAGCGAAAGGTTGCCCACCCATTTTCGCCGACAGTGAATTAGATTAATAACGGCAAATTGAATTGCTTTCCGTTTTGGAGTCGAGTAAGACTCAACCGGCGCAACCGCCCAGCGGGCGGATTGCCCACCTGAATTTACCTATTCACTATCAACTATCAACTAATATTATTGGTCTTGACCTGATTGGAGCAATTCCGTATTCTTTTGGGAGCAATCTTTTCATGTTCCCTTTCTTCCTAATTTTCCTAAATCACCTAAACCAGTGCTTCGCGCGATAGAACTTGCCGGATTTAAGAGTTTCGCGGATCGTACCCGATTGGAGTTCGAGGACGGCATCTCTGCGCTTGTCGGTCCCAACGGATCAGGAAAATCAAATATTGTTGATGCTGTTAAGTGGGTTCTCGGCGAACAGAGTATGAAGAAACTACGCGGCAACGAATCGACCGATGTGATCTTCAACGGCAGTGCCGACCGTCCGCCGATGAGTTCCGCCGAAGTTACGTTGACATTCGATAATTCAAAGAAAATATTCAGTCTCGATACGCCGGAAGTTCATATTACACGCCGTGTTTATCGAAGCGGCGAAGGGGAATATCTCATCAACCGGCAAGCAACACGATTAAAAGACATCAAAGATTTACTAAGCGGAACCGGTCTTGGAACACAAGCGTACAGTATTATCGAACAAGGACGGGTCGAATCCTTATTGCAAAGTACGGCGGTGCAACGGCGTGTGATTTTTGAAGAAGCCGCCGGAATCAGCCGGTTCAACGCCAAAAAACTGGAAGTTCAGCGTCGGCTTGAACGTGTTGAGCAAAATCTTATCCGATTGTCCGATATTGTCACGGAAGTTGATCACCAACTCCGCTCCGCACGAAATCAGGCGGGGAAAGCGCAACTTTACCGTCAATACACTCAACGTCTTCAGGAATTGCGGATTCAATCCGGTTTGGTCGATTACCGTCAACGCGATGCCAAGTGTCAGGAACTTCAAACGGAAACCGATTCGCTCAGCCAAACAGTGAACACTCTTACCGCCGAAACGGAAGAACATGAAAAAAATTTGAATAATTTCGTTGCCGAAATCGAACAAACCGATCAAATTATCCGGCGTTTTGAAGGCGAAATGGCTGCCAATCGGGAACGGATTGCCGGTGAAGAATTAACCATTGAACGTCAAACCGCCCAAGCCGAAGAACTTGAAACAGAAATCACTCTTCACGGACGGCAACTCATCGAACTCAATGTCCGAAGTGTTGATATTGAAGAGATGATGCACAAAACAAACGACGATATTCGAAAAGCAAAACGTTCCACCGCCGATATTACGGAATCGTATCAAAAACTTATCCGGCAAGGAGAGGAACTTGCTCTTTTTTGTAAGAAAAAACAAGACGAAAAAGATGTTCTTCTGGAGGAAACCGAAACAAAAAAACGCCAAAACGCAAAATTGGCAGGTTCGATCAGCGGTCTTGAATCACGGTTGGCAACGCTCGGACACAGCAAAGAACAAAATACCAATCGGTTGGAAAAACTTAAAGGACAAAATCTGGAACTTGAACTGCAATGTAATACGGTTCGTGATATTGTTGAAAATTTGGAAGATTCCGTCCGCCGGAAACATCTTCAACTCGAAGAAGCAAGACAACGGAAAAATAAACGTGTACAACAATTAACGCAACTGACTCAAGAATTATCGGATCAAAAACAAAAACAAAGCGGAATGCGTGAACGAATTTCCGTACTGGAAGAATTGATTCGCAAAAACGAAGGACTTAACCCCGGTGTTCGGGACGTGTTGCAACAATCCCGTGATCCGCAAAGTCCGTTCCGGCATGTTTTCGGACTGGTTGCCGATTTGCTTCGGGTTGATGTTGAAGCCGCTTCACTGATCGAATTGGCTCTGGGAGCAAACGCCCAATATGTTGTCGTGTCGCCCAAAGCGGAACTGTTTCGGCATGTTGAACGTAACGCAATTCATTTTGCCGGACGAGTCGGTTTTATCTGGCTTGATCCTTCGCAAAAAGAAGCCCCATGGATAAAGGAGAAAGGATTTACCGGACGTGCCGGAGTTCTCGGACGCGCGGATCAATTTGTCAAAGTGGATCAAAAATTCGTTCATCTCGCGCAACGTTTATTGGGACGAACCTGGATTGTTGACAATATTACTGTTGCGCGGCAACTGTACAAGGAAAGCGATGACCGGACGAATTTTCTAACGGTTTCCGGTGAATTACTGACGCCGGACGGAGCGTTGATTGTCGGACCGCCGAACACGTCGTCCGGTCTGATTACCCGCCGGAGCGAACTCCGAACGCTCATCGAACAAATGAATATTCTTGATACGGAAGTTGCCGAAAAAGAAATCGCGGTTGCTGTTGCCAAAGAACATGTTGCGGTCGATGAAACCGATGTGGAAGAAGAAACACGGGAACATCAAAGAACGGTTACAGAATATGACTCGCAGCGTTTAAAACTTTCCACCGCCGAAGAACGTTTCCGGCAAGGTCTGGAACAGTTTCAACATCTCTTTGACGAAACCGAAAAACTCAATACACAAATTCGCCGCGCAACAGAAGAATTGGAACAAACAAAATTGTTGCGCGAAGAACTGAATGAACAACTTGCGGAGTTGGAAATTCGGCAGAGGGAAGCGAAACAACAACTCGAAGAATCGGAATCACATTATGCCGAACATCAACGGAAAACAACCAATACGAAAATCGAATTAGCCAAAAGTGAGGAGCGGCTTGATTTTCTCAAAGAACGCGTCCGGCAATTTGAAGATCATCTTCAGGAACGTCAAAACCTATTAGCGGAACATCAACGCCGCAGCCGATTGCTCAAAGAACGTCATGAAGGAATTTTGCTGGCAATTCTCCGCATTGAATCGTGTCTCGCAACACTTTATCTCAAAAAAGAGTTCATGACTCGTGATGCCGCCGGTTCGTACAAAATTCGGCAGGAATTGAGTGACGGGCGTGCAAAATCGCGCACGGAATTGAAACGGTTACAGCATGAACTCCAAAAAGCACGAACCAAAGTTCATTCCAAACAACTCGAACTTGAGCGTTGTATTCAGGAACAAAAAACACTCATTGACCGAATGCGTGAGGATTACGGTATCGATATTACAGAACTCAATCGCCAAACAACCGAAGAGAACAAAAACGAAACAGATTCTCCCGAATGTTCCAATGAAGAATGTTCGACGGAATGTTCTAATGAATGTTCTAATGAATATTCGACGGAAAATTCCGCCGGTTTGCCTTCTGATAAACTTCCTGATGATGAACTTCCGGCAACTGAACAGCCGACTGACCTTTCCGCAGAACTTCTTCCTTCCAACAAACAACTTTCGCCGTCTGACGATTATCAAAAGGAGATTGAAGATTTACGTACTAAATTGCAGCGTCTTGGAAGTGTGAATCTTGAAGCGATTGAAACATTGGAAGAATTGGATACACGTTACACCACTCTTTCCAATCAATACAACGATTTAACCGGTGCCAAAAAATCAATCGAAAAAATTATTGAGAAAATCAATACAGAAAGTCAACAACTTTTTGAAGAAACATTTAACGGAGTCAAAAATCATTTTCGCGAGTTATTCCAACATCTTTTCGGCGGCGGCAATGCGGATTTGGTGCTGGAAGAACCGGAAAATATTCTGGAAAGCGGTGTCGATATTATCGCGAAACCGCCGGGTAAAGAGTTAAAAAGTGTGATGTTGCTTAGCGGCGGTGAAAAGACATTAACGTGTGTTGCGCTTCTGCTGGCGTTTTTCCGTTACAAACCGAATCCGGTTTGTATTCTGGACGAATGTGATGCGGCTCTTGACGAAGGCAATATTGACCGGTTTGTAAACGTTATTAAAAAATTCCGTACCGCCACACAATTTTTAATGATTACACATTCAAAAAAATCAATGGCTGCCGCAACAACAATTTACGGTGTAACAATGCAGGAATCAGGAATTTCAAAACCGGTTTCCGTACGTTTTGTCGATGTGGACGAAGACGGAAACCTGCTCAATGCCGCATAAAATATTATAATTATTCAAAAGAATTTTCGTTAAATAAGGTTAAACAATTGTAAGGTAGGTGATATTTCGCTGAAACGAAGGTGGGCGACCTTTTGCTAAAAGGTCGCGTCGGCGTTAGCCGACAGTGAATCAGATTAACAATGATAATTGGTGTTCCTAACGTTTGGGTAGATAATTTCCGTCCATAAACAGGGTACAAGTCGGCTATCGCCGACGCAACCTTTTAACAAATAGCGAACGGTTGCCCACCTTTTTAAGTTTAATTTGCAACGATTATAATGTTTTATGAAAAACTTTTTTTCTTTATTAATTTTTGTTATTAGTATTTTCAATGTCTTTATTATTGCCGTTGCTCAGGGAGAAAACATTGATTCCAATTTAATAAAAGAGATTATTCAAGGTCATCGTTTTCTTGAGCAGTCCATAGAACAGGTGTCGGGAAAAATAGAACGCTTTGACAAAAGAGTGATTGCAGAAGAAACGGATTTTTACAATAAACAGTTTTTGTTTTTCAGAGACCAAAATTTGTTACGTCTTGAATATATCTCACCGCAAGAGGGGACGTCAATTGCCCCCAATCATCAATATAACGATATTACCAGAGCGATAATGCAAAATAATGATCATAATTTCGAGTATTACGCGGTGCCAACAACCAGTGATATTCCTCTCGCGAATCTTCGCAAATCTCAAAAACCTGATGAAGCAATCGACATAACTGTACATGCAGACTTTTATCACCAAATAAAAACTCTTTTCGCATTACCCGGAGGTCTTGTTGTTACTGATTTATTACGGGAAAAGATTAAAACAATCGAAAAACGTCAATATGAAGATGTTCCCGACGCTTTGTGGATTAAGAGCGTTGAAGAGAAGAAAAAAAACGCAACTGCTTCTTGGACAATTGTTTTGAATCCTGATCAACATTATGCCTTATTATTTTATGAATTACAAATAAAATATCTTAAAACCGGTGATAAATTAACGTCATCAGGTAAAATCGTTTCACAAAAAATGAATGATGGAAAATTGTTTCCCAAAGAAATTTTTTATGAAGGACACTCAATAAATTTCGATGACACACAACGAATCATCATTAGTATTACTTCAACGGACAAACCGGACAATAAACTTTTTACGGAAAATAGTTTTAAGGATTTAGGTCGTGATTATGTAACTGTAGATGTTTTACCGAATCAAAAAACAACTCAGAGAACATTCCTTAATGTTGCTTCGTTACAAGCACGTGTACAAAATTATCTTGACATTATTATGCTACAAAAATCAGAATGGTATTTGTCCTATACTATCTTGATAATAACTGGAATAATCCTGATATTTTTAGGAATATTCATTAGGAAACGTTTTAAATAAAACAATATACTAAAGCTGTTTTAAAATTCACGTCGCTGAACACGCAAGCGCAGCAACGCGGAGCGGTTATTCAAGGGCGAAGCCTACCGCCCATACCGGCTACGGTATAAAATTATTCCATTGATGCGGCGATTGCTTGATTGAGGACTTCTTCTGGAATCAAGATAGGAAGAAAAGGATCAAATGAAACGGCAACTGCAATTGCATCGGAAGGGCGGCTGTCAATTTCGATCAATTCGTTGCCGTGAATCACTCGTAATGCAGCAAAATAGGTTTGATCTTCAAAACGGTGAATGAAAATGTCTTGAATTTTTCCGCCGAGTACTTCGATAGAGTTGCAGAGTAAATCGTGAGTCAATGGTCTTGGCGACTCGATTCGTTTTACGCGACGGTCAATCGTTGTTGCCTCAACGATTCCAATGACAATCGGCAATTCGCGGTTCCCATTGACTTCGCGCAAAATCAACGCCTGCTGACTGTTCATTTCGGTGATAACGATTCGGATTAGTTCCAGCTGAATTAGCATAGTACGCAAAATAAAAACAGGAAAACAAAATAGGAAAATCCTGATAACATACATTTGAACGGACATCATCATTCGGATAAGATTATCATAGTAGAAAATATCAACGTTTTCAAGAGACCAAAATGTTTTGGATTTGTTCAGCAAAATTGACGTAAGGTAACTTCTAAAAATCTTTAGCAAAGATTATTTTTTGACAAGATATACATGATTTACTGGAATTTTATTTGATTTTATCCTGTAAATTTTGTAAATCCTGTCAAAAAAATAGGTTTTTAGAAGTTGCTGTAAATTATTCAGTGGGATTGTCGTGATACGAGAGAGGTGATAGAATATACTCTTTACACTTGAAATTTCGGTTTAAGAGAGCGTTCATTGTTCGTCATGTCCCTTACCAAAATGAAAACCGAATTTTAAAGTGTGAAAAGTTATCTCAATAATAATTGTTGTTTGCAATCCTCTAACATTGTTACAAATTATTGAAAGAGAAAACAATGCGAAACACAAACGTGATTAAAAAAGAAATGATGGAATGTCTTATTGATAATTTCGGAATTATTGAAACTGAAATATTCCTATCGAGTTTATTACGGGAACCTTTCGACTACACCGAATGGCAAAGGGATTATTTTGACAAGAAATATGCGACCACAGAAAATTTTCTGCAAAGGGCTGCTGATTATGAAACGCAATTTCCTTTCAAAAAAAATTAACGTTTGCAATTACGGATAATATTTAGTAAAAAAATGCTCAACAATAAAACAGTTTACTTACTTGATGCGCATGGTATTTTGTATCAATTATTCCATGCGTTGCCGCCGATGACCAGTCCGCAAGGAGAACCGGTTGCGGCGGTGTACGGTTTTGTCCGTGATCTTTTTTCGCTTCTTGAAAAACATCATCCTGATTATTTTTTCTGTGCTTTTGACATGCCGGGTCCGACATTTCGCGTGGAAATTTACAGCGAATACAAGGCAAACCGCGCTGCAATGCCTGATGATTTACGTCCGCAAATTGGTTTTGCGCGTGAAGTTCTTGATGCAATGGGCGTGTTGCCGCTTGGGATTTCCGGTTTTGAAGCCGACGATATTCTGGCAACCGTTGCCCGAATGGTTGCCGAGCAAAACGGTAAATGTGTTCTTGTTACATCTGACAAGGATTGCCGGCAACTGATTAATAATCAGGTTTCTCTGTTCAATCTTCGTAAGCAACATTTTTATCGTGCCAAAGAACTGTTTGACGATTGGGGTATCAAACCGGAACAGGTTGTTGATTTTCAATCGCTGGTCGGTGATGCAACTGATAATGTTCCCGGTGTTCCGCTTATCGGTTCCAAAATTGCCTCCGAATTATTGAACAAATTCGGAACACTTGAAAATATTTTTGAACATGTTTCGGAAATCTCCGGAAAAAAACGGCAGGAAAATATCATAAACAATAAAGAACTTGCCTTTATGAGTCGGCAACTTGTTAAATTGCGCAACGATATGCCGATTGAAATTGACTGGACAATAAACGAATACAAAGGAATTGATAATGAAAAATTACGAAAATTGCTCCATCGTTTCGGATTTAAGTCCTTACTTTCGAAAATTGATCCGACCAACAGTGTTGAACCTGCTGGCAATATAAGTTACGGCGATAGTGTTAAAAGTGGAACACTTTTTAATTTTCAGACCGCCGATAAACCGGTATTGCATGACGGAAAACAAAATGAGTCGGCGGAAAATTCGTTTCCCAAACTCAAGAATCCGACCTATCATCTTGTTGACACGCCGGAAAAATTTGAAGATTTTTTCAAGCAATTTAACGAGAAACTTAAAACGCAACCGGTATTTTCATTTGATACGGAAACGGCTCCGATAGAAAACCGTTTTGAAGCAACTTCACCTCGTTACACGGTGATTGTCGGCATGTCGTTTGCGTGGAATAACGACGAAGCGTGGTATTTACCGTTTCGCGGACCGCTTGGAGCCGCAACGTTAAATCTGCAAAAAATTCTTGAAACACTTCGTCCGATTTTCGAAAATCCAACGATTGGAAAAGTCGGGCAGAATTTGAAATACGATATTGTTGTGTTACGAAATGTTGGAATTAATTTATGCGGTTTGGTCTTCGACACGATGATTGCCGATTATTTGTTGCGCAACGAAATGAATCATAACCTTGATGATATGGCGGAATATTATTTGCAACACAAAACGATTAAAATCGAAGAACTGATTGGAACCGGTAAAAAGCAACGGCAAATGAACGAAATCCCGACTGATCTTGTTGCGGATTATGCGGGAGAAGATGCACTTGTTGTCTGGAGTCTTTATCCGTTACTTAAACATCGGCTTGAAATGCAGCCGGAAACGCTGAAATTATTTTATGAGATTGAGATTCCGCTTGTCGAAGTTCTTGCTGAAATGGAATTTGCCGGTGTAACAGTTGATACGGCAATGTTAAAGGAATTGAGTGGTCGTTTTACCCGAAAGCAGCAGAAACTTGAAACGGAAATTTATGAACTTGCCGGTCACGAATTTAATATTGCGTCGCCGAAACAATTAGCAACCGTTTTGTTTAATGAACTGGGATTAAAAAGTGTACGGAAAACTAAGACCGGACAAAGTACGGATATTGAAGTTCTTGACGAATTATCTTCGGAACATCCGTTGCCGGCGAAAGTTGCGGAACATCGGCAATTATCGAAACTCAAAGGAACGTATGTTGATGCGTTACCGGAATTGATTCATCCGGTAACCGGACGGATTCATAGTTCTTTCAATCAGGTTGTTACGTCAACAGGGCGGTTGAGTTCGAGTTATCCGAATCTTCAAAACATTCCTGTACGAACCGCCGAAGGCAGAGAAATCCGCAATACTTTCAAACCGGGGCAAGGGTTCGATCTTTTATTGTCGTGCGATTATTCGCAAATCGAACTTCGTGTACTGGCTCATTTTTCCAACGACGAACGGCTTTGCGAATCTTTTCGTAACAACGAGGACATTCATACGCGGGTTGCCGGAGAAGTTTTTGGAGTTGCGATTTCCGATGTTGATTCGGACATGCGGCGTATTGCCAAGACGGTCAATTTTGGTGTGATTTACGGTCAATCGGCGTTTGGGTTGGCAAAGCAACTTGGAATTGATCAAAAAGAAGCACAAAAATTCATTGACGGTTATTTCGACAAATATTCAGGTATCCGAATTTATCTTGATACAATTTTAGATGATTGCCTTGCGAACGGTTATGTAACAACACTTTTCGGTCGCCGCCGTTATTTTCGCAACGGAATTAGGAGTTTGCGAAAAGGCGGATTAAACCGTTCGGAGCGGGAAGCAGTCAACACGGTGATTCAGGGAACTGCCGCCGATTTAATGAAACAGGCAATGATTCGGCTGCGTGATCAATTGCCGAAAGAATTGGAAACGAATTTACTGCTCCAAATTCACGATGAACTCGTCTTTGAAGTTACGAAAAAAGACGCCGAAAAACTGAAACAAATTGTTGTCGAAACGATGACGCTTAACCAACCGCTTCGGGTTCCGTTAGTGGTAGACGCGGAACTCGGTAAACATTGGAAATAAAATAAAATGGTAATTATTCAAAGGTAGGCAATTATACTATGTTAGGGTTGTATTTGGTATTTTTCAAGTTTCTAAATAATTATTTTCTGGATTGATCTGAAACACCAAATAGCCCGACAGGGCTTTATTTTCGTAACAGCAGGTCTTTGACCTGCGGTTACAAACCAATGAAACCACTGCCCGAAGGGCAGGATTTTAAGCCGTTGCCGTGTTAAGTTCTGCCTTTCAGGCAGTCGGCTGTTTGTCGTTACACCGCAGGTCAAAGACCTGCGGTTATGAAAATTAAGCCCTATCGGGCTATTCAGTTTTTCGGATCAATCTGGAAAATAATTATTTA
>JAISBG010000004.1 GCA_031266315.1 Planctomycetaceae bacterium
GGTCATTATTATCGGGACAGAAACACCGATAATCCTTGGCTCGCCGGTTCTCTCAAATCCACACATCGCGGAGCAGGTGCCGGACTTTATGTTTCAAGAGGTTTCAAAAATAATTGGTACATTGATGTTCTCGGTCGTATCAATACCTTCGATTCAAGAATTAATATGACAGGAATCGAAAAACGTGACGATGGGCGTCCCGATACCTCTTCTTATAACGGTAAATGGACGGATTCTATGTTCGCTTTCGCTATGGAAGTTGGAAAAACGTTCAACAGCAAAAATAAACGTTGGTCATTCGCACCTTACAACCGATTATTGTATTACAGCACTCCGAGTTCCAATTATCTCCTGCAAATTACAGGAAATGACCCGCAGGCTCTCAGTGTCCGAAGTCATTCCGCCAACACGTGGACAAACCAATTAGGCGGACGTTTATATTTGACCTCACAGTTGAACGGAAAAGATTTCGGTAACATTTTTATCGGCGGTGATTACTATCAAGGACTTGCCGGACGGTTCGCGGTTGATGTTACGTCAATGGGCTCCAACGCTTGGAAATCAATGACCTTGTCGCGACCCAAAAACAATCTCGCTTACGGTGTTACAACAATCGGTACGGCAATCTTCCCAACCGAAAAAGTTACCATTAGTGCCCAAGCAGATTTCATGTTCGGCGATGTCTCCGGTGCCGCTGTTACGTTCAGCGGACGATACTCTTATTAGTTGAGAGTGGATAGTTGATAGTGGATAGTGTCGCAAGCGGATTTTATTTAATACATAAATAACACACTTGCGAACTCTCCACTATTCACCGTCAACTTCACTATCAACTTTACTCTTCACTCTCCACTATCAACTCTCCACTACCCACTATGTCTCTTGCTGATGATGATTTGAAATTGCTCCTTGACGGTGTGCAGAACCAAAACAAGGATGCGTTTGAACAATTTTGGAACCTTCATTTTGAACGGCTCACCGCGTTAGCGCGACGGAAAATGTCGCAAGTAAACAAACGGGTTAGCGACGAAGAAGATATCGCCATCAGTGCGATTAACAGTTTCTATTCCGGTCTTGCGGAGCGGCGTTTTCATTCCATTCAGGGAAACAACGAACTCTGGAAAATACTTGCAACTATTGTTTGCCGTAAAATATCAAAACAAAAAAGAGGCGAATCCACTCAAAAACGCGGCGGCGGACAAGTACGCGGCGAATCAATTTTTATTGCCGGCGACAACTCCGAAAAGAACAACAACGAACGTTCCGGTTTGGGCAACATTTCCGGCACAACCGTAACACCCTATCTTGAAGTTGAATTTCTTGATACCTGTGAAAAGTTGTACAAAATTCTCGATGACGAATCAATCCGTCATATTGCCCGTCTAATCATGGAAGGTTATTCCATTGACGAAATCGCTACCGAAATTGGTTGTGTCCGGCGAACCGTCGAACGAAAATTAAAAATCATCCGCGAAAAATGGAAACAAGAAATCGTTCGTAGTGAATAATGAATAATAAGGAGGGCGATGTTTCGCTGAAACATCGCGTCGGCGTTAGCCGACTGTGAACCAGATGAACGGCGACAAATGGTGTTGCCAATGGTTTGGGAATCCAATTGCCGAACAAAATTAGGGGCAAGTCGGCTATTTTGACCCCGTTAGGGGTCGAATATTTATAGCAACCAAGCCGGAAACAAATATTCGACCCTTTGGGTCGAATATAAAAAGTTTTGTTCTATAGATATTCGACCCAGAGGGTCGGTTGAATGGCGTAATGTTTGTTTTGTTGTTCTGGTTCTGTTTCTTTTTATTTTTCATGTTGTTGAATTTTTTGCCGGTTCCAGATTCTTGCGGTTTTGTCCCAACTTGCCGTAACAATCATTTTGCCGTCAGGGGAAAAAACAGCTGATTGTACGGCGTTGGTATGTCCTTCAAGTTTTTGTAATTCTTTTCCTGTTGCCGTATCATAAATTCGGGCGGTGTTGTCTTCTACATTTAACGTAATAAATATTTCGCCGTCAGGGGAGAAAACGGCAGTGTGGGAAAAATTATCCGTAGCATGTGAAAGATTTTCTTCGGTGTCTCTTTCAAGTTTTTGTAATTCTTTTCCTGTTGACACATCCCAAATCCGCGTGGTGCTGTCCCAACTTGCCGTAACTATCGTTTTTCCATTGAATGAAAAAAAAGCAGAAATGATTTTACCGGGATGTCCTTTGAGTTTTTGTAATTCTTTTCCTGTTGCCGTATCCCAGATTCGGGCGGTTTTATCCCAACTTGCCGTAACAATTTTTTTACTATCATGGGAGAAGACGGCGGAATCAATCTCACGGGTATGTCCTTCGAGTGTGATTACTTCGTCAGGGACATTGAAAACAGTTGCAGTTTCTGCAACAATATTGTTGTGTCCGCAATTGATTATTATTAGAACGATAAAAATAGAAAGAGACGTAAGAAATAAGTTTTTGTTCGTCATTGAAAGTATCTCGTAAAAATGTCAATGGTGTTTGTGATGAAATTAAGGTGTTATGGTAGGGCTGAAAGCCCGCAATCAGCCCTACGAATCGGATTCAAAGATTACGCCCCGTTGGGGCTTGTGGAGGTGTGGGGTTCATTGTCGTAGGGCGATTGCCCTACGCTACTGATTACGGGCTTTCAGCCCACATTCCGTTCGCCCTGAAAGGGCAACACAAACCAGCCCGCCGCAACGCGGCGGGTCACGGCACACCAAACAACGCCCTGTAAGGGCAACATAAATGT
>JAISBG010000041.1 GCA_031266315.1 Planctomycetaceae bacterium
CAAAAAGCGGGCGGAGAAAGCCGTTTCGTCGAACTTTCATCCGGCGGTCATGGTTCACCGCAATTCAATAGCCCGGAAACCAAAAAACAAATTCTTGAATTTTTAACGAAACATCTTCAATAATACGTTATGCGCAAATAAATTCATGAATTAGTGTGGTGTTTTTATTAGAGGTAGGCGACCCGTCCGCAGGGTGGTTGCACCGGTTGGTTTTGTTATTGACTTCAAAACGGAAAGCAACACAAATTGCCGTTGTTAATCTGATTCACTGTCGGCTATCGCCGACGCGACCTTTCAGCGAAAGGTTGCCCACCTTTGAATTGCCTACCTTTGACTTGCCTGATTGTCCACCCATTTCAGCCCTAATACCACTCGCAAAAGCAAGCAATATTACTCGTAGGAACGCTAAGAAAAATTTGCAAAGATTCGTCTTGCCAACTTCAAGCGAAATTCTTATTATAAACCTGCTCCATAGAAATTAGGTGCGTTAGATTGGGCAAAATACGAAAACCACAAGGCTTGTTAAAAAAATGAAAATATTATTCGCTGACGATGAAATGAATATTCGTGAGGTACTGACTGATGAATTGATTCGTCTTAACCATGTTGTCATACCTTGCCGAGATGGTACCGAAGCGTTGGCGGCAATTCGTAAAGAACCGTTCGATGTTCTGTTGCTTGATCTTGATATGCCGGGCGCAAGCGGATTAACTGTTTTGGAGCAAGTAAAAGAATTGGGCAGCGATGCCGATGTTGTCATTTTGACCGGAAAAGGAACGCTCGAATCCGCTCAACAGGCAGTGCATCAAGGAATCGTTGAATTTCTCACAAAACCATACAAAATCGCCGACCTCGAAGAAATCTTAAACAAAATCGCCGAAAAACGGGAACTCAATAAGCGTTATTTTGCAATGATGAATCAACTTCGGCACCTCGAAAACAACAGCAAACTCGTCGGTAATTCCGAAGCAATGCAACATGTTTACCGAATGATTGACCGAATCGCACCAACAGATTCAACGGTTGTGATTCTTGGCGAAACCGGAACCGGTAAGGAATTAGTCGCGCGGGCAGTGCATAGCAAAAGTTCGCGATTTAATAAACCGTTTGTCGCGATCAATTGCGGAGCTTTGCCGGAAACATTGATCGAAAGCGAATTGTTCGGGCATCGGAAAGGAAGTTTCACTGGCGCCGACGCCCACCGAACCGGTCTGCTCGAAGTCGCAAACGGCGGAACTTTGTTTTTGGACGAAATCGGGGAACTGCCCAAAGGTGTTCAAGCAAAATTGTTGCGATTTCTCGAAAGCGGCGAAGTTCGGAAAATCGGTGAAAATTCCGCTACGGTTTGCAATGTCCGTGTTGTTTGCGCAACACTTCGCCAGTTGGAAACAATGGTACAGTCAGGGGAATTTCGGGAAGACCTCTGGTTTCGGATTAATACATTTGAAATTCATCTTCCCACACTCAAAGAACACAAAGAGGATATTCCTGATTTAATCGTGTCTCTTGTCAAACGTTTTCAACCCGATCTCGGAAACCAATCAGCCGAAGAACTTTTCACAAAGGAAGCGTATCGATTATTATTACAATACGATTGGCCCGGCAATGTCCGCCAACTCGCTAATACAATGGAACACGCATTGATTCTTTCGGATAGTTTTCCGATCAGCGCGGAAAATCTGCCTCAAATGTTGAAACCGAAAAAGGATAAAACAGAATTAGGGTTACCGGTTCCGGGACGTGTTACGGAGAAAAAACCAAACCGTCCAGTTATCAGCAAAAACGTACAAGATTCGTTGCCGTCTTTTACTTCCGCCGATAACTCAATTGTGAAGTTAATGTCCTTTGATCCTACTGATTCTGCGACCCCCACAGATTCCGCACCAGAAACAACAACACTTCGTGATCTCGAAATGAAAGCAATTTTCGCTGCGCTAACCCGACATGACGGAAACAAAGCCAAAGCCGCCGAAGAACTCGGCATCAGTCTCAAAACATTGTACAATAAACTAAACCAATCCGAAAAACGAATCGCCTGAATTATACTTCCGGCAACCATTCCGGCAAATGCAGAGGACAATAAATTTCGTTGCGTTTTTTTGTTGTAACTCTGACCGCTTAGTTCGTATTCTCAACGATTTCGTATTTGTCTTTGCCGATAAAAATTAGCAATGCGGATTTCAAATTCGGACGATCTTTTAAGCGTGCAGAATGGAGGTATTGATTCAATTGCTCTAAACCTTCTTTACGCTTTTGGGCAATTTCTGTTTCTTTCGCATCGGTTTTACAATATTTCAATTCCCAAACCCATTCGTATTTCACTTGAGGGAATTTCGGATTACGTTGCAAAAAAATATCCGCGCGACCGGGAACAACTTCAAATTCACTCATCGGAATATAAATGTCGTTCAAAAGTAAATAAGATAGTAACATAATTTTGATATATTTTTCGTCAAAATGTTGAAGGTCGTAATCCGATAGTTTGCTGAACACATGTTGCGAAACGTAATCAATAAATTCGCGTATGTTGCCTTCAAACGCGATAACATTCACCGCTTCCTCTACTTGATCCGCGTTGATTTGTACGAGTTGCGAACTCTCCTCAATCAACTGACGAATCTGTTCCCAGTAAACACGTTGAATCGAATAGTTAGGAATCACCAATCGTAACCGATTGACACAAGCCTCCTTGATCGTCAGCAAACCCATGTAAAACAGCAACGAAATAAAATAACTATCATCATTCAAACGGTCTATCGAAAATTTTTCCAACACATTTGAAACAATATTGCCGTCTTTGATTATTTGGATCAAAATATTACGATTATTTTCATTTTTAACAAGACGTTTCAAACGCTTGGGATCAATACTCAAGTTTGGGTCAATAAGATTTTTCGGACTCTTGCCTGTTCTCAACAATTGATCGAACACATAAAGTATCATTGAAGGGTTATAGACTTTGTTTTTGCCCTCTTCATTGAACAGGTAGCCGTTGTAATAACGTACCATATCAATACCAATCTGATTTTCATCAATTTCTACCGCCGTCCTTAACTTATTCACCTCTTCTTGCGTAAAACCTAACATTTCGTTGTATTGCAAGTCAAGCGAAAGATTGGTTACAATATTGTAACCGCTGGTCAAATCATCAAGTAACACCGGCGAAATTCCGGTGATAAACGTTTGAGCAACGATTCCATATTTTGCCATGATTTTTAGTTTCTCGTAAAAATCACGAACCAACCCGTTTGCGGTAACCATTTTTTTGTAAAAGTCATCGCCCAACACCGAACCCATTGCAATAAGATCATTCGCAAAATGATCATACTCGTCGATGATTACAAAAATCTTAATTCCAGCCTCGTCTGCAACACTGAATGCTGTATCCAAAATTGATAATGTGGTTTTTTCCTTGTCGAATTGTTCGATTAACTGTTTAGCTTCAGGAAAGATGTTTTTATGACGTTGCAAAAATTGGCGGACGGAAAATTTGACATTTTCAAAAAAACTGTTTTGAAAACGTTCCACACTTGCCGTGTCAATACTTGAAAAATCAAATTCCATCACCGCGTAAGAATTTTTGAGCGGTGTCGGATTTTGACCAATGTATAAATCGCCGAATAATTGTTCAAATTCATTCGCGTAA
>JAISBG010000061.1 GCA_031266315.1 Planctomycetaceae bacterium
CCGGCTGTCGGTTTTTCATCTTCCGGATCAATACAAACACCGCCGTTCTGAATCGCCGCCCGAACTAAAGTGCGGCTGTAATTGGGAAAATGATGAGCAAGAAAAAGATCAAGACGCCAACCGGATTCCAATATCGAAACTGTTCGGAAATGAACTTCACCCGGCTTTGTCTCTCCAATTACCGGAGTAACCCATTCCTCCGGTTCAATCAGTTCATTTGAAAAAAATTCGTGTGATTCTTTCATCGGTTTGTGTTGCAAATAACCAGTTAAGTAACGATCAGTTTTATTTGGTACAAATAAAATAAAACGCTACAAATTTTTGTAACCATTCACTGGATTGTTAGTATTGATACGAAAAACGTTAGCCCGATAGGGCTAGATTTTCATAACCGCAGGTCTTTGACCTGCGGAAAGTCGTCGCTTCTCGCTTCCTGTCTGAAAGGCAGGATTTTAAGGCACTATTTAAAAACTTAAAATCCTGCCTTTCAGGCAGCGTTTGGAGTGTTCACGTTCCGCAGGTCGGTGACCTGCGGTTACGAAAATATGAATTTTATTATTTATTGAGGTTATTGATTTTTGTTTGAATTGTTTCCGGATTGGTATTTCTGAGCAGAAATTTTTTCTGTGTTGCCGTTTCACCGGAGAGAAGTTCAATTTGTGATATTTTCAACTCCAATGATTTTGCCAATAGTTTTCGAATCGCTTTGTTTGCTTTCCCTTTTTCCGGAACTTGCGTAACCGTAACTTTGAGCACCCCGTCTTGAACTCCGCGTATCTCCTCCCGTTTTGAACCGGGTTGCGCCCGAACAGAAAGAATCACTCCTTCAGGATGAAACGTTAACATAAATAGTGCAAAAATATGTAATTATTCAGTGGAATTTTTATTAAAAATTTTAAAGGCAAGCGAACTAAGGTGGGCGACCTTTCGCTATTTGCTGAAAGGTCGCGTCGGCGTACTCGCCGACAGTGAATTAGATAAACGACGGCAAATGGTGTTGCTTTCCGTGTTGGAGTCAATGCAAACTCTACCGGCGCAACCGCCCAGCGGGCGGATTGCCCACCATTTTTTGTGCACTTTCGTGTTTTTCGTGTTAAAATATGAAAATCCCGACGAATAGTTACAGCAATTTAATTTTCTTGTTCAAAATACGGAGTTAATTCTTCAATAATTTCCGGGCAACGATCCGCAACATTGTTGGTTTCCCAACGGTCATCGGGTTTAACGTACAATTCGATGTATCCTTCCGACATGTATCCGCCGAACACTTTTCGATAAAACCAATTTGGTGTTACGAGAACGGAATCCTTTTTGCCTGTAAGCCGTAATCGCTCATGAATCCTTTCCGTTTTTTCCTGAACAAGATGGAAAAACGGCGATTCACGGTTTGAGACATCGTTCAGAAAACCAGCCAGATCATTCAACCCGAACAAAGCCGGAATTCGAACCGCCGCCCCGAAACTATCGGGAAACCGTACAAAAAACGGCAACTGGACATTTTCGCTATACAAATAACTATTGGCTCCAATCTTGCCATGTTCTCCCAACGAAAAACCGCGTGTCGAAAACAACAGGAATAATGTTTCATCGCCGAGTTCGCCGTTCTCAAGCGAATCCAGCAAACCGACAAGCGCGTGATCAAGAACGGCAACTCCGCCGCTATAGGTTTCCATAACCGATTGGATTTTATCGGGATCAATTGCCGTAACTATTCGGTTCAACTGTTTCGGAGACGGTTTCAGATACGGAGGTTTTATGTGCGGAATTTCAACACCGGCATAAGGAAGCGGGTCTTCGTCGCCGCGATGTGTTTCACGATACGACATCGGAAAATCCCACCGACCACGAAAACCTTGTAAATGTGTCCAGAGAAAACAAGATTTCGCGGATTGTTTTTGTTCCAGAAATAAATCCAATGCGGCGGCTAATCCTGTGAAAAATTGTGTTTCTTCCAAAGACGAAACCGGTTCCTGATCCTCAAACGGTTTCAACCGGTAACGTTTATCAAAGTCGTTGGCTTTGGCATGAAAAAAAATATCGTTGTCATCGGTCAATAAAACGGTTCGTTCTTTTTGTTGCCGGAATTGCCAAAGAGAATTGAAAATCGCCGTTAAATCCAATGTTTCCGTGTAACAACGGTCAAACAATACCGATTGACTTGCCAACGTATCCAGTGTTGGTGTTTGAATCCAGGTATTCCCGTAAGCACCAATCATCCCGTTGTGTAAACCGTCAATGGAAAGACAAAAAATGTTCATAATAGGTTACAACGTCAAAGAAAACGGACAACTGTTCACTCTCCGGTCAATTGGATCAGCCAAAATCTTTTAGTCATTAATTCTGTTTTCAAAGAGGCAAGTTACTGAATGAGCAATAATATAGTGTCTTATTCTACAGAGAATGTCGGCTCTTTCAAGAGAGTCAACAAGAGATCACCTACTTGTCCCACGAGTGACAAAATGTTGGTAGAACACTCTCATTACCTCATTGTTTGCCCGTTTTACTTTAAAATTCACGGAACAGAACACGTAAACACCGCATTGCGAAGCGTTTTGTTCAAAAGCGAAGCCTACCGCTAGTAAAGATTATTTTTGACAAGATATACATGGATTTTATTTGATTTTTATCCTGTAAATTTTGTAAATCCTGTCAAAAAAAACTGGTTTTTAGAAGTTGCCTAAAATCATTGGTAATATTTCAACAGAATTTTCGTTAAAGGCAGGCAATCATCAGGTGGGCGATCCGTCCGCTGGACGGTCGCGCCGGTTGGTTTGTTATTGACTCCAAAACGGTTGGCAATACAGTTTGCCATCGTTAATCTAATTCACTGTCGGCGAGTACGCCGACGTGACCTTTTAGCAAAAGGTCGCCCACCTTATATTGACCTGTCAGTAACTGCCCTTCAAATTCTGAAACAATCAGGATTTGGAAATCAAAATCCGGTTTGGATTTCAGCACCACCGATAGTTGCTGCCGCTTTCCATGTTTCATAATTGATAGTTTCAGATATAAACCGTACACTTCCGTCTGCAAGCAGAAGATTCACTCCGCCGGAATGATAACTCTTAACAGCATAAAAACCTTGATTCATGTTATCTGCCGAAGGAATTTTTGAGTTCGGTGGAATAAATGCATTAAATGCGGTAAAGTTTGGTGTTGTCAATATCCATGCCGATCCGCGTGTTGTAACAAACGAAATTGACGTTTTGGCTTCAAGATCAGATTGCAACGTCAAATAATCAGTTACGGTATCAACAGTCCCTGCTGCATTCTGTGCCAAGTGATTTCTTGTCAAATTACTGGAGACCGCATCGGCATAAGTTGTTGAGATTGATGTTCCACCAGGTCCGACGGGCGATTCTGACATGGCTATCGTATTAGAAGTGCCATCGGTAACAGCTCCAATATTGTAACACGATCCATGATAAAATAAACCGTTTGATGGGGTAACTACTTCAGGAGTACCGCCCATTGACGCAGGATAAGTGCCGGGCATTTTTGCGCGTGTGTAATCGTTTCCAGTACAAACCATATAGGAGTTCGTTCCTGTTTCGATTAGTTCATCTGTTTCTTTGAGGGGATACTCACAAGGTAGTGTTTTCTTTCCTACGGAATCACTTGGACAAAGAAAAGAGGGAATGGAGGTTTTGCAGCATGTAGTAAAATCTTTGTTTTTGGCGGCATCGGAAAGAGAATTCTTTCCAGAAGAGGTTTTGACAAGTCGAGAGTCGCATAAACATGCGTTTGTTCCATGTAAGGCGTCAATCTCGCTTGAACAGAGTAACCCATTTCAGTATTGGCTGCCATTCCCGGAAAACAATCCATTGCCGAGTGGTAATTGTGTAAAGCTAACCCGAATTGCTTGAGGTTATTACTGCAACTCATTCTTCTTGCGGCTTCGCGGGCGGCTTGAACGGCGGGAAGTAGTAGAGCGATCAGGACGCCGATGATTGCAATGACTACCAAGAGTTCCACTAAAGTGAACCCATCCTGGGCCGGGCGCGGGGGGGGGGGGGGGGGGGTGGGGGGTGGTGGGGGGTGGGGGGGGGGGGGGGGGTTGGGGTGTGGGGGGGGGGGGGGGGGG
>JAISBG010000109.1 GCA_031266315.1 Planctomycetaceae bacterium
ATGTATATCTTGTCAAAAAATAATCTTTGCTAAAGATTTTTGGGAGTCACCTATGGTAGTATCATCAAATTTTGCATCTCAAAATTCTAAAACACTCGACAGTTTTCATAATTCTGGAAAATATTTACAGTCAGGGATTGAAAATTACGGAAATAGAAGGAAAATAATAGAACTTTTGTGATTTCTATTTTCGTGATCGTCAGAAAAAGTATTTTCGGGAAACGGTCTTTTATTTCATTTCATATTAAATATTTAGTAATTGGAACTGTTTTATGAATATTCCGGTTTGTTGTTTATTCTGTCAGATTTTCCAATGGAATATTGTGATTATCGTTTTGGCGGCGGTTTTAGTGATGGTCGCGGTCAATGTCTGGCTTTGGCGAAATCATTATCGTTCCGTTCATTTGATAGGAAGTTGGTTTTTATTCCTGATTCTCACAATGTTCGGCAGTTGGCAGGCTTACAATGAAGAGCGTGTGTTTCGCGAAACATGGAAAAACATGTTGGTCGGTATAACAAACTCGTTTGCCGACACAACGGAAATAATGGGACATATCAAAATTTCGCCGGAAACTTCACCGGAAGATCCGGTGTACCTCAATATTCGTAATCTTCACGCTCAATGGTGTAAAAAAATTCCTCTTGTCGCGCATGTCTATACATTGCGGCTCCGAAGTGATAAAGCCAACGCTGTTTCTTGGGTGGTTTGTTGCGAAGCCGATAAGAATGAAAATCACCGAATCGACAAACTGGAAGAAACCGGTAAAAATCTTTATCAACCTTGCGACGAATGGTTAGAAATTTATCGGAAAGGATTTGACGGAAACATTGCGTTAGATGAATTAGATCAATCAGATAAATCAAATAAATTGAGTAAAAATGTTCATTCAACGCGGAACGGTAATTTTATAACCGTAACCGCTCCGCTTCGTGATCTCGAACATCCTGAATTTGTCGAAGCCATTCTTGGGATTGATTTCCGTACCGACCAACGGGATCAAGTGATCCGGCAAATCCGTTGGGCTTCATCGCAATCCCTAATCATACTTCTTGCTCTTTACCTAACGTCGATTTATTTGATTGCCGTTTTCCACCGTGCTGTTTCTCGTCTTACGGAAACCAATCAGGAACTGATCAACACCAAAAAATCAACCGATGCCGCCGCCAAAGTAAAAAATGACTTTTTGGCAAATATGAACCATGACATTCGAACTCAAATGAATGTGATTATTGGATTTACCGATATTCTGATGCATCGGGTTTCCCAGTACGGTTGTGTTCAGGAGTGGGAGGAATCTCATGGAATTTCAGACATCATTCAAAAAAGCAGTCATGATTTATTAACTATTATCAATGATTTTATTGATTTTTCACAAATAGAAGCCAATTTGCTTCAAATCGAATCGATTCCTTTGTCCATTAAACAACTGATTGACGAAATTGAGCAAACGGCAAAACCTATTGTCGCAGAAAAAAAACTTCGGTTTTCGGTTCGATACAGCGAACCCATTCCAGAATTGATATTAGGCGATCCCGCCCGATTGCGGCAAATTCTCGTCAACCTGACCGATAACGCTATTAAATTCACGTCAAAAGGAAAGATTGAAATTCATTGTGAAACTTTTCAAACTCCCGATTTGGAAACGGTCTTGCCGCATAAAATCAAAATCAAGATTGACGGTCATCAATCTTATGCGGAAGCGGTAATACTGAAAATCAGTGTTTATGACACGGGTATTGGGATTTCGCCGGAACAAATGGAACACCTGTTCCAACCTTTTGCGGTGGATCATTCCCTGACACGTGAATTTGGCGGAACAGGATTAGGGTTAAGTATTGTCAAACGGTTAGCGCAATTGATGGACGGAACGATTACGGTAAAAAGTGAACCGAATGTCGGCAGTGTCTTTACTTTGACATTGCATGCCTATCTGCCGTCGAAACAAGAATCCGCTGCCGTGATAAAAGAGGATCGTATTAAAGAATCCGTTGGTGATTCCTTTTCCCATTCCAAGTCGGATTCGGAGGAGTCGGAAGAGCAGGAAACCGCTGATACGGCGTCGCCGAAACAGGAATCCGCTCAATCTCCCGAACAACCGCTGAAAAATGTACGAATCTTGCTGGTAGAAGATATGCACATCAACCAACTGGTTATTTCAACACAACTCCGTAATGCCGGTGCGAAAGTTGAGATTGCCGGTAACGGAGAATTGGGAATACAAAAAATCACGCAAGATATGGACAATGGTCTTTTTTTCGATATTATCCTGATGGATATGCAAATGCCGGTCAAAGACGGTTACGAAGCCACAACGCAATTACGGTCGCAAGGCTATGACCGTCCGATTATTGCGGTAACCGCCCATGCTCTTACCGGAGACCGCGAAAAAACAATCGCCGCCGGTTGCAACGATTACATCTCCAAACCGGTCGATAGAAAAATTCTCATTAACATCGTTAAAAAATTTCTCAAATCAAAAAAATAAATCCCTCACCAAAACGAATTTCACTAATTCTATCGCATTAGGTGTCCAAATTAAACGCGAAAAATTATGGAAAAAGGTGGGCGATCCCTTCGCTGAAGGGTCGCGCCGGTTGACTCTGTATTGATTCCAAAACGGAAGGCAACTCAATTTGCCGTCGTTAATTGGATTCACTGTCGGCGAGTACGCCGACGCGACCTTTTAGCAAAAGGTCGCCCACCTACGAAAGGTTGTCCACCTGATGATTGCCTACCTTTAACAAAAATTCCGCTAGGAAACACCTAATCTAGTAGGAATCAGGAAATTTTTATTCCATTGGGATTGCACCGGCAAGGAGTTCGGCAACACGGACACAGAAGTTTTCGTTCATCACCAAGACTTCACCGCGAGCCAGAAGTCGTCCGTTGATAAAAATATCAACCGCATCACCCGCCATTTTGTCCAGCGGAACCACCGAACCCTTGCGAAGTTTCAGAACATCTTCAAGATACATATTGGTACGTCCAAGTTCAATTTTGACATCCAATTCGACTTCACTGATTTGATCCAGTGTTGCGTGTTCCGTACTGGGAACCGTTCCGCCAAACTCCGGAAATTGGAACTCAATCACTTCCGTCGGTAAATCCATTGGCGTACCGGCAATAGAACGCAAAGAATCGTCCGCCCGTTTCAGAAGATAATCAATGTCTCCACGCGGAACATTGACTTCGTCCTCTTCCGTGTCCGGTTCATTGAATGCTCCCGCGTTTTCTCTGTATTCCGGTATCGCGGCGGGCGGCGGGGCAAACGCAGACGGTCTGGTGGCTTGTTGCTGCTGTTGTTGTTTGGGAAGCGAAGGAGAAGAAGTTGCCGCCGGTTTGGGAATTGCCGGAGACGAAACTGCCGGTTTCGAAGGAGTTGCCGCCGCTGCATTGCCAAACAACGAGTCCAATTCCGATTGATCCAACGGTTTGGCGGAAGTCCCGGAAGAACTTGTTGGCGGTGGAGACGACGAAGCCGTTTTGAATAACGCATCTAATTCACTTTGATTCAGTACGCCTGCCTCTTGTCCGGCAGCAGCAGCCGGCGGCGGTGAAGACGGAGGCGAAGCCGATGAAGGGGAACCCGAACCGCCGCCAAGTAACCGCTCAATTTCATTTTGGTCTAAAACATTGTCGCTTCCCATCGAATTTTATTCCTATTCGTTTTCGTTTTTTATTTAGATCATTTCAACACTCGATTCGGGAAACAACACCCCGCGAATATAAGAAATTCCCAGAACTTCGTTGACCGCTTTCTGAACATTTCGCCGAATCACCGGTAATGCCGGTTGATTACGATCCTCAAGCGTTGACGAACGCAAAACCACTGCAACCGCATCACGAATCGCGTTTTGACGTTCAGCGTAAAGTTTGTCGTAAGCGACTTCGTCTTTTTTCAGAACCTGAAGGACAATTGTTGCCGTGAACACGTCCGTAACTTGTTCCGGTCCTTGCCGGACACTTTGAACCTTAAATTTATCGCCAAGCGGTTTTTCTACTAACGGTTCTTTTTGCAAATCCGACGGAACAACATCCGTTATACCTTTGTAAATATCCTCATTATTTAAAACCTGAGTTTTTAGTTCGACAAGTTTTTGTTGAATTCGTTCCTGTGAGGGAAGCATGAAAAATAAAAACATTGTTTGAGCCAAAGCGATAACCACCAAACCAAGCAAAATATGAACCCGATAAGATCGCGGCGGCTTTGGAATTTCCTCCGCAACGGCAACTGGTTCCGGTTCCGGTTTTGTTTTTTGATCTTTAGCCATCGTACTCACTCCTAAACTCAATTCTCACACAGGATATACTCGCCGTTTTAAAATTCACGAAGCTGATTATGGAAGCGCAACAACGTGAAGCGGTTACTCAAGGGCGAAGCCTACCGCCCATACCGGCTACGGTATAAAATCCCGCTGTTCATGGGTAGTTTAACAATTTTATAATAATTGGAAAAGAGGAAAAGTTAAAAATTGAGATATTTTAGTTCTTTGCCGGTTTTGTTTTGATCTTTTTGTTCCTTATTTCGCACGGCATTGGCAATAATTTTAATATCGACACAGGTATTGATATTCCGTAGATCAATTCCTTCCGCTTCAACCGGTTCCGAAAAACCGGCGGCATAAATCCGAAAATCGTTTTGATTCATTCCTTTGGAAACAAAATAACGGCAAACATTAGCCGCCCGACTGTAAGACAAATCGATGGAATCACGGTAAGTTCCTTGCTCATTGACTTCGGCGTGACCGGTGATTTGGATTTTGAACGGCAAACCGTCAATATCTTCAACCAAAAGATTGAGTTGCCGTTTGGCGTCTTCGCTCAACTCATCGCTGTTTGCCTTAAAACAAATGATACCGCCTTTGATAGATTTTTCATCGGAATACGTTTTTTGAATCGTTGTTTGAAACTGAGATTTGTTTCCTTGCGGAATCGTTGTTGCCTGAAAACTTTGGGGAGTTGTTTTTGTGTTCTGTTCTTGTTGTTTCCCTTGCTCTTGTTTGGCGGAACTTCCGCGAAAAGATTCGACAGCGGCTTGCATTTTGGAAACTTGCAGCGTACTCATGGCGTAGAGCATGATGAAGAAGCACAAAAGCAACGACATCAAATCTCCGTAAGTTAAAAACCATTCGGACATGCCCAAATCTAATACTTCTGACTCTGATAATCTGTTCCGTTCCATAAATATATTGAAGATCAATAGACTTTAGTTAATAAGGTAGGCAATCATCAAGTGAGTAATCACGAGGTGGGCAATTATAGGTAGGCAATCATAGGTGGGCAACCGTTCGCTGAACGG
>JAISBG010000229.1 GCA_031266315.1 Planctomycetaceae bacterium
AAAAAAATTACCTTACTCATGTTATGCACCGTAGGTCAAAAAGTCGGTCAAATAGACATCAGCCCAGGAGGATTGCAAGTTTTCTTCCGCCCTGCAAGGGCAATGCGTAACAACCCACCGCAACGCGGTGGGTTAAAGCACACCCGTAATTTCGCCCTGAAAGGGCAATGCCAATCCGCTTTGCACTGCCCTTACAGGGCGATTGCTGGGGGAACTGTTACCCACCGCGTTGCGGTGGGTTGTTATGCGTTGCCTCTAAAGGGGCGAAGGAAAAACTAATATTTAGCCCCTGCGTAACATGAGTTATTTACAAAAAACGTATTAAATCCGATTTCTTGCCTTTTCGCACGTGTAAATTACTTTTTCGCATGTGTGAATTACTTTTTTGCATGTGTGAATTACTTTTTCGCATGTGCGAATTATTTTTTCACACGTGTGAATTACCTTTTCGCATGTGTGAATTGCCTTTTCGCACGTGTGAATTGCCTTTTCGCACGTGCGAATTACCTTTTCGCATGTGTGAATTGCCGTTTCGCGCGTGTGAATTACCTTTTCGCACGTGTGAATTATCTCTCATGTTACGCACTGTCGGTAAAAAGTCGGTCAAATAGACATCAACTCGGTAGGATTGCGCGTTTTCCTCCGCCCTGCAAGGGCAACCTATTAGTGGATAGTGGAGAGAGGAAAAGAATAGACCGTAACATGTTAAATCCGCTTGCGATACTATCCACTCTCCACTATCAACTCTCCATTAAATATGTTGCCCCTAAAGGGGCGGAGGAAAAACTTGCTATTCTACCGGACATCAAAATTCTGATGTTAATGTATGTTTGATCAACTTTTCGCCGACGGTGCGTAACATGAGTTATTGTCTTTTTGCTACTGAGGTTGTTGGGACGTTTATTTTCCGAACCAATTTTTCGCGGCGAGAAATGCTTCCTGCAATTTTGAGGAATCGGTTCCGCCTGATTGCGCCATCTCGGGACGACCGCCGCCGCCCTTGCCGCCGATTATTGGTGTAACCGTTTTGATCCAGTCCTCCGCACTCAATCCCTTTGTTACAAGATCACGGCTCAATGCGGAAATTAATATTACTTTTCCGTTTTGTACCAAAGAAAATAAAACCGCAACGGATTCTGTTTTCTGCCTAATCTGATCAATCAATTTTCGCAACGCGTTGACATCGCTGTCCGGTAAATTCCGAATAATCACCTTGACACCGCCGATTGTTTCGGCTCCGGCAATCAATTCCTCAGCGGAAACTTTGCCGCTGACCGACGCGGATTGGAGTTGTTTTTGCAACTTTTTGACTTGTCCGGTCAACAGTTCCATTTTTGCCGGAATTTCTTCTACCGGAATTTTCAGTGTTGCCGCTGTTTGTTGGAGAATCGCGGAATCGGCTAACACTTTTTCCATTGTCTTTTTTCCGGTCAATGCTGTAATACGTCTCGTTCCCGCCGAAACACTTTCTTCAGCAATAATTTTGAAAAATCCGACCTGACTCGAATTTGTTAAATGTGTTCCGCCGCAAAGTTCTTTGCTGTTACCGATTTGCACCACACGAACCTGATCAGGATATTTTTCACCAAAAAGCATCACGGCACCGGTTTTTCGGGCTTCCTCAATCGGCATTTCATTGCAAATCACCTCTGTTGCCGTCAGAATCAGCAAGTTGACTTCCTCTTCGATTTTAAGTAACGTTTTACGGTCAACCGCCTGATGATTCGTAAAATCGAAACGCAATAAATCGTTATCCACTTTTGAACCTTGCTGTTCCGCATGACCGCCGAGTTGCCGGCGTAAAACGTGATGCAGAAGATGTGTTGCCGAATGGGCTCTTGCGATTGCCTGCCGGTTTTCCTTGTCCACTTTGGCAAAAAGTTTATCGCCGAGCCGGATCGTTCCTTCGCGAAGATGTCCGATGTGAACAATCAGTTCACCGTCAATTTGCGTCGAAACAACTTCAAACCGGCATCCGTCGCCAAGCAGCCAACCTTTGTCGCCAACCTGTCCGCCTTTTTCGCCGTAAAATGTTGTGTTGTCAAGAATAACCTGAATCGGCGCGGAATCGTTGACGGTGTCTTCCTGATCAACCAATTTTCCGTCGGAAAGAATGGCAATCACTGTTGAAGATTTCAGTTCCAGTTGTTCGTAACCCCAAAAAGTGGAACGATGTTGTGTTTTTTTGATTCCTTCAAGCGGGTCATTTTTAAATAATAAATTCTTTTCACCGCTGCCGGAAAGTTCGCCGTGATGTTCCATTTCCCGCTTGAAACCATTCCAATCGAACATAAAATGATGTTCCGCCGCCATCGTTTCAAAAAGTTCCGGCGGAAAACCGAATGTTTGGTACATGTCGAAAATTTCAACTCCGGTAACTTGTTTCCGTTTCTTTTTCTTCATTCCATCGAAAATCCGTTCGATTTTTTCAAGACCGGAATCAACCGTTCCGATGAAGTGTTCCTCTTCCGATTCAATAACTTTGGCAACACGTTCTGTTGTTTCGGAAAGTTCGGGATAGGGCAATTTCATCAGTTCCGCAACTTTCGGCACAAGAAGATATAAAAACGTTCCGGTACAACCCAGTTGCCGTCCGTCCAGAACCGCACGCCGCAATAACCGGCGAATCACATATTTTTCCTCTTTATTTCCGGGATAAACATTTTCGTGAACCGCAAAAGCACAAGCACGGATATGATCGGCAATACGCCGTAACCGCCGCCCATTATCGCTTGCCGGATCGTAGTTGCACTTCAAAATTTCCGCTGCCGTTTCAACAAGCGGACGCAAAGTGTCAATATGATAATTCGTATCAACTCCCTGCAATACAGCGGCACAACGTTCAAGTCCCATGCCGGTATCAATATTTTTGCTTGGCAAGGGTCGCAGATTATCGGGCGGATCACCAACTCGGTTGAACTGGGTAAAAACAAGATTCCAGATTTCAACAACACCAACCGGTGTGTCGTGATAAATTTCACTGCAAGGACCGCAAACACCGTCTGGTCCTTGCGACGGAGCGGAAGCGGGCCAAAAATTTTCGTCTTCTTCGAGATATTGAAGTTTTGCGGGCGGCAATTTAACTTCTTCAAGCCAGATTTTAGCGGCTTCGTGATCCTCTTTATAAACGGTTGCCGATAATTTCGCCGGATCAAAACCGAGCCAATTTTTATCCGTCAGAAATTCCCAAGCCCAGAGAATCGCTTCACGTTTGAAATAGTCGCCGAAACTGAAATTGCCGAGCATTTCAAAAAACGTGTGATGATACGCGGTACGTCCTACATTGTCGATGTCTCCGGTTCTCAGACATTTCTGACAAGTTGTTGCGCGTGTAAATTCGAGTTTGCATCGACCGAGAAAATGGTCTTTGAACTGATTCATTCCCGCCGGAGTGAACAGCACGGACGGATCCCAACGCGGAACCAACAGATCACTCGCCTTGCGGACACAACCTTTAGTTTCGAAAAACGACAAATATTTTTCACGAAGTTCGTTTGTTTGCATTTTGTTCTGGTGAAACAATTGAGTAAAAAAATTGAGTAGAAAAATTGGGTGAAACAATTGGAATTGGGGACGGAATATAAATAAACCGCCAACGGCAAAAATCTCCGGCAACAATTCAAAACGTCAATATTCTACCATCTCCAACCAATTAGAAAAGCCGTGTAACTATTCACAGAATTGCGATTATTAATTTATTTTACCGCGAAAGACACTAAAAAACGCAATATAACAGCGAAAATTTTAATAATTTTTTAAGAACTTAAAAAAATATTTCTACCACCCGCTTGACGAAACGAACAAGGCAGCGCATAATACTCACACTTAATGTTTGTCAGTTCTAACAAAGTAGTCCACAATAAACACAAAACTTACAATGAAAGAAAAAAACTCGGAAGAATTAGTTGATATGGAAAAACAACCGGTCGCAGCAATTCCGCACAATGATTGTAATTGTAAAACTCAGTGTCGGGTTTGCCATTGCCGACATGGAAAACGTATTCGTCACGGAACGGTTTCACCGCCTGCTCCGGCGGCTGTAACCCGTTAAATTGGGAATGTTAAATTTATATTTATAGAGTTTAAAATTTTTGAAAAGAAGGATTCAAATCGAAGTCGTTTCAAGGAAAGAGAGATCGTAAAAACCCGGGTTGGGGCCGCTTAGTAGGGTTGGCGGTTTGGGTTTCAAAATGTCTTGATCCGGTCTGCCCGGCAGCAGACCTTGAGCGGCAACGATAGGCTCGGTAGCGACATTGTGTGTTAGGAGACCTTGTTTTGCTCCGGTAACCGACACTTTTGTCGCTCCGAGTTTTTTTCTTTTATTTTTTTCCGTGTTGCTGAATTGAGTTTCAGGTTCACGGTTTTATTTATTCTATACTCTGGAAAATAATAAAACAATCCAAAATTCCTAATTCTACCGGATTAGATATCTCACAACGGAATGATACATTCATTGTTTCCCCGTTAAACTGTGAAGCAGTTCAACGGAATAGCCAAATTCAAGTCCTATAGACTTTTCAATGTCGGAACACCCTAATCCGATAGAATCAAGAAAATTCCACTGAATAATTCTAAAACAACAAAATTTTCTCAAAAAAAAGATTTCTCTTGACTTCTTGTT
>JAISBG010000256.1 GCA_031266315.1 Planctomycetaceae bacterium
AGGATTTTAACCCGTTGCCGCACAAAATCCCGCCTTTCAGGCGGCGGGTTTTTTATCGCGGTACTACCGCAGGTCGAAGACCTGCGGTTATGAAAATGAAGCCCTATCGGGCTATTCCAATGAATAGTCACGTTAATAGTTTATAATTAATAGTGAATAGTGATTGAGGTTGAAAGTGGTGGACAACCTTTCGCTATTCGCTAAAAGGGTAGCATCGGCAAAGCCGACTTTGCCCCTGTTTCCGGCTGGCAACCAAATTCCGAAACAGTCGGTAATAACAAATTGCCATCGTTAATCTAATTCACAGTCGGCTAACGCCGACGCGATGTTTTAGCAAAACATCGCCCACCTTATTGTCTGCTCTGCTCACCAATTTTTGAGTGTTTCGCGTTAAGATAGGAAATATTTATATTTGGTTATTTTTTGATAGTTTTCTTGATGGTGTCGAGTACGATTTGGATATCGATAGGTTTACCGATATGACCGTTCATTCCGGCATCGAGAACTTCTTGGACATCTTCTTTGAAAACATTGGCGGTCATTGCAATAATAGGCAATGTTGTAGCGTCGGGGTGTTGGGAAGCCCGAATAGTTCGCGTTGCCGTGCAACCGTCCATGACCGGCATTTGCATATCCATCAGCACCAGCAAATAATAACCGGAAGGCGATTGCTGTATCTTTTCAACCGCTTCATTGCCGTTTTCCGCTTCGTCGATCATGATGTGCGTTTCTTTGAGCAAGGAGTAAATTATCATTCGGTTTATTTTCACATCGTCGGCAATCAGGATTCGATAACCGCTAAAATCCAATGATTCTTCATTTGTTGGCGGTTGCTCTTTTTTTGTGGAGGAAAAAGCGGTATCAATTTCAAAACGCACCGAAAACATGAACCTCGCCCCTTGACCCAACACACTTTCCACCCGAATTGATCCTCCCATTTGTTTGACGATATGTTGGCTAATTGTCAGACCGAGTCCTGTTCCGCCGTAATTTCGTGAGATGGTATTGTCGGCTTGCTCGAAGGGTTTGAACATCCGTTGCAGAAATTCCGGCGAAACACCAATTCCCGTATCGATGACCGCGAATTGCAGCGTGATGGAATCCTGATCTCTGGAAAACTCCGAAATCTCCAACCGAACCTCGCCCTCTTCCGGCGTAAATTTAATCGCATTGCCCAACAGATTGATCAGAACTTGCGACAAACGCATGTCATCGCCCAACAATTGGAGATTGTCAAGATTGTGAAAGTCAATCAATAATGTCTGGGCTTTGTTTTTGGAAAGTTGCAGCATACTGACACGAATTGACTCGATGATTTGTTGAAGATTAAAAGTATTTTGGGTCAGTTTGAATTTGCCGTCTTCAATTTTAGAAATATCAAGCACATCGTTAATCAGTCCGAGCAAATGTTTCGAGGAGGTTTTGATTTGTTGGATACAACGGCTAATCTCTTCCGGGTCGTTAGTACGCTCGGCAATTTGTGTCATTCCGATAATCGCGTTCATCGGCGTGCGGATTTCATGGCTGAGGTTGGCAAAGAACCGGCTTTTCGCCCGTCCTGCCTGATTTGCTTTGTCGATAGCGTCGAAAAGCCCCATAATTCCGCTCATCTGTTGGCAATACACCATGAAAGGCGAAATCAATTCCTGAGGAAGAAAATCATACACGTCTTTATTTATTTCAGAGATACCACCAACGAGAATACCTCTTATTTGCCGGTTATTATTGAAGACCGGCATGAAAATAACACTCGACAACCCTATTTCCAACCAAACACCGGTTGTTGTCGGGGATTCATAATTGGCATGAACTTTTGAAAAAAGTTGCTCACTGATTCCGAGTTTTTTCCATTCTTCGGTTGAAAGGGGAAAGACGGTTTGATTGGTTTCCAGATTCAATCCGCTTAGTAACACCAGTTGTTGGTCGGCAAGATCCGCTTCAAACAGTCCGCCCGCATCGAGTTGAAAAACATCGACAATCCCTTCTACAATCGTTGCGTGCAATACTTCACGGTCATTGGTTGAGAAGACGCGTTGGGCATATTCGTGCATTCGGGCGAATTTATCGATATGTAAATCCAACCGGTGTTGGGTATCGCGGAGGTCTTGCGCGACCACTTCGGCACGAGCGGTCTTGCGGGAAATAGAATCCAGTTCTGCTTTGAGATGTTCAATTTCTTGTTCTTGCGAACTATCGGACAACATAAAAAAACTCTCTCATTACACGACATTCAACGGAACAAAATAAACCAACTCCATAAATAGACTGCACAACATCAATCCATTGATGTTTTCAAATACCGGTGTAACTATTCCGTAGTATTTTTTTCTCTGCCTGAAAGGCAGGATTTTAACCCGTTGCCACACAAAATCCCGCCTTTCAGGCGGCGGGTTTTTATCGCGGTACTACCGCAGGTCAAAGACCTGCGGTTATGAAAATGAAGCCCTATCGGGCTAGAGTTACTCGTATTGACCCGCTCAACCGGCGCAACCCTTCAGTGAAGTTTTTTAATCAATTGCTCCTCTTTTTTTGCGATCTTTTCATGTGTTTCGTGTTAAA
>JAISBG010000266.1 GCA_031266315.1 Planctomycetaceae bacterium
TGCAAATCACTGCCGATTCGCAAAAACGCTTGGGTGTAATCCGCTCCGTCGTAAGCAATCGCGGTTGACAAATTGCCGTCTTCTTGAGTTCCGTCCCAATCATTGACCAGTAAATCAAAGCCAATAACCGGACGATAACTCCAACGGCGATTCGCAAAAATTCGTTTGCCAAGTTCGAGATTGAGTTCGTTGGTGTTACCGTTGAATTTTGAATTGTGTGTGTTCCAATTCAAACCAAGACCCGGATCAAGACGATTCAACTTGTAGTCTTGCGAACCGTAGTTATAAACGACACGGAAATCCGCACCGTTTCGAAAAACGCGAGCCGCATAAACTCCAAAATAAACATCGTCCGCATCCAAACGATCTGAACGCAAAGTTGCTTTGGAACCTTCATAACCAAACAGCAAACCGAGTTGGGTTTTATTTGTTTTGTAAAGGTCAAGACCAACCTGAATTCCGTCGGTTCCGATTTCCCAATCGCCGTTGGAGTTATCGTCCGGTAATTGGCTTTGATTTACTGGTCAATGATTGGGACGGAACTCAAGAAGACGGCAATTTGTCAACCGCGATTGCTTACGACGGAGCCGATTACACTCAAGCGTTTTTGCGAATCGGCAGTGATTTGCAATTTGTCAAAGGTAATTTTGTACTCAATTCGGGACTTTATTATTCTTACGATTTGAATGATGATGTTCTGAAAACCAAAGTCTTTGCCCGCAACGGTTCAAAACTCGGTTACAACAAAGACATTAATAGTACGTTATACGGTTCAGATTTGGGACGTTCGGTGTTAACGTTTAATGTTGGAGGTTCTTATGCGTTGGGCAGCAAAACTTCCGTGTTCGGCGGTTTCACCGGCAACGCCGTCCTTGACCGCGACGGCGACGGATTCCAAAGCAACGGTTACGTCGGTCTCCAATACCAATGGTAAATTCGTAGCGGAAAACCGATAGTAAAAAGTTAAAAGTTGATAGCGGAAAATAACGCAAGTGATTTCCGCTATCAACTTTTTTTCGTAACAGACAGTACAATTGTTACGGTATTCATATATAATGTAGGCAACCACAAGGTGGGCAATCATCAAGTGGACAATTATAAGGTGGGCAACCGTTCGCTGAACGGTTGCGTCGGCATACTCGCCGACTGTGAACTAGATTAACGGCGGCAAAATTATGACTCAACCGGCGCGACCCTTCAGCGAAGGGATCGCCCACCACTCTTGGTGTTATTTGGTTATTTGGTTATTGAGTAAAAGGAGTGTTTCGAGTCGGGATTTTCGGGTTGAACCGCCGAGTTCGGGGTAGAGCAGGCGGAGAAGTTCAAATTCTTTTTTTGCTTCGGTTTTTTTGTTCAGTTTGAGATAAATCTCAATAATCCGCTCCCGCGATAACCACCAATTTTCAGAGTTTTTCGCCGATTCATTCGCAATCCGCGTCCATACCTCAACCGCTTTGGAAAGTGTCGCCGAATCGTTTTGCCGAGTTAGAATTTCCGCTAAAAGTATCAGGAACGCAAGATCATCAGGAAATTGCTTCAATCGTTTTTTCAGAAGATCAACCGCCTCCTGAATTTTACCGGTTTTGGCAAGGAGTTGAATTTGAGCAAGCCAAAAAGATCGTTTTTCCGCCGGTGAAAGAGTATCCAATTGTTGATCGTCCAATAATTCCAGAATTTCAGTTCCTTCTTTTTTTTGTTCCAAATCATTCAAAACCGTTACGAGCATTGTCTGAATTTGAATTTTCGTAACCGATTTCAATTCAGGAAAATTTCGTAAGGCGTTGCGGAGTAATTGTTCCGCTCGTTTCGGAATTTCCATTGCTTCCGTTTTGTTCGCGGCATGAGCAAACGCCTGAATCCGTTGTTCGGCAGCGTGCAACACCGAAACAACATCCGCCTCATTCCATAAACTTTCCTCCGTCGGCAAACGCTGCTCAAACCATTCCGCAATCGAAAGCGGAGAATCCGGCAACATATTGAAACAACGTTTCGCCGTATTAACCGTATCAAGACCAATAACAGTATGGTTTGATATTTTTTCAAGTATCGATAAAGCGTCTGACATTCGCCCTTGACTTTCCAAAAGAGTTGCCGCACGAAACAGCAACGGCGGAATCTTGGGCGAATCACGCCAATATTCCGCGTGTTCTTTGAGTAAAACGAGATAATCTTCAAGTGGTAATTCTTTTTTCAAAACCGATTGGGAAGCAAGATCAACCGCTTTCAAATGTAATTCGGCGGCATCGGGATTTTCGGGAAACCGCACCGAAAGAGTACGCAACGAATCAATCATCTGACGCCGACACGAAACTATTTCCGTTTGCAAAATATCAGGGTCGGTAGGGGAAATCGTTTCAAGACGTTTCAGGACTTCGCCGAGAACCGCAATAGCGGAAACAGCGTTGTTGAATGTTTCTTTCCGGTCTCCAACCATTTCCGCACGGCGGCTTGCCAATTCAAAAAAACGAACCGCTTCCGTATATTGTCCGCTTTGAAACTGGTCTTCGGCAAGCATTTTCAGGAGCGGGGCGTCGATTCCTTCGGTGTTTCCTTCGGCGGCAACAAGATAAGAATTGCCCAAAAACATACGCGCACGGCGTCCCCAATAAGTTCCGAATTGCTGATCAATACGCCGTATTTGTTCCAAAATGATTTGATTGATTTCGGTTTGTTGTTCGGTTTTATCTTTGAACCGGCGACTCAAAGCCAGAAAAATCTCCAGTTTTGCCAAATCGTAATCAGGATAAACAAAAGAATCGTGATGATTTTCTTTGGTTTTCTGGACGGCTTCATCGAGGTTGCCAACCGCAAGACAATATCGTATCAATTCCGCTTCGGCTTGAAATTGAAGTTCCGGTGTTAGTTCGGTTTTCTGTAAACGTGACAGTAATTCTTTACATTGATCAAAATTCCCAAGAAGCCGGTAACATGTTGCAAGTTCAATACGGCTGCGAAAAATAACCGGATCGTCAATAGGAAGTGATGCTGATTCTGTTAAGAGATTGACTGCCCGATTCAAACTGAATATCCGGTCTTCGCCCGCCGACGGAAACGAAAGAGCAAGCGACATCTGAGCCAACCCCGTTTGATAACCAATAGAACGAAACAATACGACAAATCGGCGTTCCAATGAGGAATTGGTGTTAGAATTGGAATTAAATCCGGTTTTCTTCTGTAACATTTCGAGTTGTTCGGTGCAATGCTGAAAACGTTCAAGAGATTGAAACAAGGTTGTTCGGGCTTGCAGTGTGATTTTGTTCCGATCTGTTTCGGACGCAACATCCGCTTCAAGACGTTGCCAATCGCCGAGTGAGTATTCGGCAACAGCAAATTGAAGTTGCAATCCGATTCGGGCGAGTGAAAATTCCGGTTGAGTCAATTCGTCGGGCGAACCGAGAAACTGTGCTTCGAGTTCACCAAACCGCTTGAGAAGTTCCTGACGCCGAACCGGTTCTGAAAGAAGGAGTTGTCGAGTTTGGGAGCGGACAAGTTCCGTTGCTAACTGTGTTTTCTGAACACTTGAAACATTGGGGTCTTGAAATTCTTTTTTACAGAAAAACTCAACCGACTCAAACAAATTCCTATCCGAAAGCCCACGCAAAAACAAAATATCGGATTCCTTAAACCCGAAAACAGTTCCGGCACAAAAAAATAAAACCGGAAAGAAAAAAAAGAAAAATCGATTCATAACTTTAATTGTTCTCCATAATTGTTCAACAAAGTTAAAACAAACCGTATAGTATATCCGGTTATGCCGTGAATATTCAAGCCGCACCGTCACAAATTGACTAACACCAACGCCAACCATTCAGCGAAACTTTTGATAAATTGCCTACCTTAATTGACCTGTTGGTGATGACTTTAAAAAAATTCTAAAACAACAAAATTTTCTCAAAAAAGAAAGATTTCTCTTGACTTCCGATATTGTTTCTGATAATATTTACATCTCATTCAATGGCGATACATATTTTTTGCCGTATTGTTTTGCGGTAAATGTTTCGCAATTACTTCAATGAAACCTTATAAAATAAGGAACACAACGATGAAAAACTTAGTAGAAAACGCTTCGAAAAATTCACTGAACAATTCGGTGGAAAGTCAAATGTTAAAATGGGCAAGTCAGGGGGGGGGGGCAGTATGTGAGGAAGAGTTAAGAACAAAGAGCGGAAAACATCTGCTTTCTCAATACTTTTCCGTAAAATTCTTATCTCTCATTCGTTCTTCACCGTTTGGCTTCACTCTTGTCGAACTTCTTGTGGTGATTGCGATTATCGGCGTGTTAATCGCTCTTCTGTTGCCTGCTGTTCAGGCAGCACGGGAAGCCGCAAGGCGAATGCAATGTACCAATCATCAGAAACAAGTTGGTATTGCAGTTCACAATTTCCACGAGGTTTTTGATGCCCTTCCGCCGACAATGATTTACGGTTGTAGCGATGGGAATCACGCCCCGCCGGATTCCACTCACGACCATCAACTTTATGGGCGACTTTCGTTTTGGGGATTGATTTATCCGTTTGTTGAACGGCAATCACTTTACGACAAAGTTATGGAAGGAAACGGTGCTCGTGAAGGAATTGATCGAGTTCCGGGACAAACTTAGTGGCGAAATGTTCTCACAACTGATGAAGAACGAAAAGGATTCGGGTCTGTTTCGTTTTATCACTGTCCGTCGCGGCGCGGCGGCGGTTCGCATTACACCGAAGAAACTACAATGTCTCATTCGGGACCACAAATTGATTATATGATTACTGTTGCTTATATCAGCAGCACTGCTAGCGGCGATTGCCGAATACTGGGTAATAAATTACATCGCGATTACAAATCATACCATAACGGATCATTTCGTACTGCCGAAATCGAAGGAGGTCCTAGTAACCAAGTGATTTCTTATTATCCTATTGATTCTTTTGCTTGGTGGCGAGATGGTACTTCAAATCAGGTAATTGTCACAGAAAAACATATTCCGACTTATATGTTCAAAAAATGTTATACGGAAAGTTATGCTGCGGCAACGCAACAAGAACAATGGCTTCTGGATTGTTCTTATCTTTCTGGGTTTGGCGGAGACGGCGGGGCAAGTCGGGGAGACCTTGCCGCCCATGCTTGGGTTGATTCGCTCATGGCAACGAATGATCGAGCCACCGGTTCTTATACGGGAAGACCAATTGCCCGAAATGATACAGAAATTCCAACCGGTTCAAACCGATTTTCTATTGATTTGGCTGTACCGGCATTAGGGAGTGCCCATCCCGGATCGCTCAATATTTTACTAGGAGATGGAGCGGTTCGTAGTGTTGCGAAAAATGTCAACGTCAACATTTTAGCCCGCATGAGTATTGTTGA
>JAISBG010000267.1 GCA_031266315.1 Planctomycetaceae bacterium
AACCCAATAAAAAAATACCGTAAATCTGGCGAGCTTTTTTGTATTCGTCATTGCCGTCGGTGTAGGTATTGTCGGGATTTTGGTAATGCAAACCAAGATAACGGCGGAAACGCATTATATCCGAAGAAAACTTTGCCTTTTGTAATTCAATCATCACCGTTTTGTGTTCGCCGTTGGGAGTTGAGATTTTGGCGGAAAAGTCAAAACGGCACACCGTAAGAAACAATGTTTCTGCCTCTTCTTTATCTTCCTTTGCGGCAACCTCGTTGCGGGGACGGCGAAGCGTATGTTCCTGCGCGGCAAAGTGAACCTCCAACACTTCTTCCTCAATAATTGCCGAAAGAAAGGATTTCGCAACCTCTTCGTCTTCCAGCATGAATTTGAAGACAACATCATAAATCGGATTGGCGATGTGCATTGGCGTTTGGATTTATTGATTAATTGATTGTTTAAATGATTATTTTTCTGAATTATACTCTATTTGGCAACAGTGAACATCTTAGACTCTGAATTTCATTGTTTGCATAGCATGGTTTACGTTGTATATTTTGGGGCGGTTCCGAAGCAGCAATTCAAAGAATTGCGGAGGTCATCGATCAAATCGTCTGCGTCTTCAATACCCATAGACAAGCGGATTAGGTTGTCGGTAATTCCGATTTTTTGGCGTTCGGATTCCGGCAACGCCGCATGGGTCATGCTTGCCGGATGGCACAGCAATGATTCGACACCGCCAAGACTTTCCGCAAGAATAAACAACTGAAGCCCCGCAAAAAAACGTTCCACCGAAACCAAACTGCCGCGAATCTTAAACGAAACAATTCCGGGTAATCCCTTCATTTGTTTGGCAACAAGTTGGTGATTCGGGAAATCTTCAAAACCCGGGAAGAAAACTTCTTTCACATGAGGGTTGCCGCGCAAAAATTCCGCAACCCGATAAGCGTTCTCTTCATGTTTTTTCATTCGCAACGGCAATGTTCGGAGACCGCGTTGCAAAAGATAGCAATCCATCGGTGCTTGAACCGCCCCGCCGGCATTCTGATAAAATTTTAACTTCTGCCAAAGTGTTTCGTCGTTAACAACGATTGCCCCGCCAATCACATCGCTGTGTCCTCCGATATATTTGGTGCAACTATGCGAAACAATATCCGCCCCCAATGCCAACGGGTTTTGAAACGCCGGGCTTGGAAAGGTATTATCGACAACGAGAAGCGGTTTTTCGCCTTTTCCATTTTTGAATCCTTTAATACGTTCTGCTGTTTCGGCAAGGTCGAGCAATGTCAACAAAGGATTCGAGGGCGATTCTGTCCAGACGAGAGTTGTTTTATTTGAAAGGGCATTTTGAATGGATTCCGGTGTTGTTTCGTCGGCAACACGCACGGTAATTCCGTATTTGTTATAAACTTTGTGAAAAAGCCGATAGGTTCCGCCGTAGATATTGGCGGTGGTAACGATTTCGTTTTCCGGTTCGAGCAGGTCGAGAATTGCGGTTGAAGCCGCCTGACCGGAAGCGAAACAAAGAGCATGTTTCCCGCCTTCGAGTGTTGCGAGAGAGGTTTCGAGGGCGCGCCGGCTGGGATTATCACTCCGTGCGTACTCAAACCCGTTGCGTAATTCGCCGATACCGTCCATCTGGAATGTCGAAGTCAGCGAAACCGCAACATTAACAGCTCCCGTATGAGCATCAGGTCTTTGTCCGGCATGAACCGCAAGTGTTGCAAATTTCATTGTATTTTTCTATGGATTGTTGAAGGGTTATTTATTGAAAGGTTTTGACGTTATATATAAGGTTTGTAACATTACCAACTCAAAAAATGTTTCCTAATTGTACCCAGAAGATTTCAAATGACAATAGACGGTGTGGATTAGTGGAAAGTGGAGAGTTGATAGTGGAGAGTGGGAGACGCAAGCGGAGGTAATACAATGCAAGAACTTAACTCATGTTACGCACCGTCGGTAAAAAGTCGGTCAACTATACATCAACTTGGTAGGATTGCGTGTTTTCCTCCGCCCTGCAAGGGCAACACAAGCCAGCCCGCCGCAACGCGGCGGGTAAGTCCCGCCTGAACAATCGCCCTGTAAGGGCAACACAACTATTATTACATTTTCCATCGGTATGCTGCCCTTTCAGGGCGGCGTGTTATGGAATCTCACCCGCCGCGTTGCGGCGGGCTGGCTTGTGTTGCCCCTAAAGGGGCGGAGAAATTTTATTGAATTGTGGGGGAATCAGATTGACGTGGAATCGGGGAATTGCTACAATGCTTCCAATTGATGGAAAGTCTCACTGTACAAGTGTCGCGTCAATAATTTTTGACCGGATAGTTATTTTTTTTGATTTTTCACTTAACCATAAAGGAATATTCCCATGTTAGAATTTTTTTCTTCGAGCGTCCGAATAGTGAACTCGGAGCGTGCTGCCCAAGAGTGTATTGAAGTTGCCTTCCCCAACGGAAATCCCGACAATTGCCGAGCCGTCCTGTTTAACGCCACGCTGGGGCATAAACTTGATAAAGTTGCTGCCGCTATCCAAAAGATTTTGCCGTCGGTTCCCGTGTTTGGGGCATCGGGTTGCGGAGTTACGGGTCGCGAGGGGGTCGGCGAATCTATGAACGAGTTGGCAATCATGGCGGTTTGCGGTACCGAAAAGGAACTCAGTTCCGCCGCTGTTGACGAAATCTATGGGCATAACTCTTATGAGAAAGGGTTGGAACTTGCCCGACAACTTAAAAATCAAACCCCCAATCTTAATGTTGTCTATTTGCTCTGTTCAGGAATTGATATTGACAATGCTCTTGTTCTTAAAGCGTTTGTTGATACTTTCGGCGAAGAAGTTACCGTGTTTGGCGGCACTTCCTCCGACAATATGCGAGGAGTACGGAATTATCAGTATCACGGAGACAAGTTAGGGGAACATGACGCATGGGCAATTGGGTTTGCCGACCCGACTTTGAAAAATATCACCCGTGCCACGCATGGTTTTATGGCTTACGGCGAACCGATGGTGATTACGAAAGCCGAAGGGAATCGGATTTTTGAGTTAAACGGACGCGGGGCGTGGTCGGAATACACTCAACGATTGTCCAAACCCGCCGAATCCAGTTGCGGTGATACGATTCCGACGGGGGCGTTGGCGGAAGAGTTGCCGCCGGAACTCGCCAATGAATACGGCAATCCTCATATTTTGCGGGTTATTACCAAACACGACGGCGAAACAATGTATTATCCGGTTACCTGCAAAGAAGGAACACGCCTCTGGTTGACCTTGCGGGACGAAAACCTCATTTTTTCCGAACAACAACGCTCGTTGGAATACTTGCAGGCGAACATCGGAAACGGCAAACCGGTTGCGGTTTTCCAAACGGACTGTCTTGCTCGCGGACGATTCCTTTTCAACCGAGTTGTCAAAGACGAAATCATCTCCATGATGCACAACGCTTTAACGGTTGATGGAGTTGTCCCGCCTTGGCTTGGCAATTACGGTTTCGGCGAGTACACCCGTTTAGGCGGAAAAAATGCCTACCATAACTATTCAA
>JAISBG010000268.1 GCA_031266315.1 Planctomycetaceae bacterium
TGGATTTGTTACTGAAAGAGTTTCAAAAGTTTTGGCGAAGACATTCGGAAGTTTGGGAATCTAAATCGGGTTACACGGAAGCATTTCCGCATTTGTTATTGATGGCGTTTTTGCAACGTATTACCAACGGCGAAGGACGTATTGATAGAGAATATGCTGCCGGTCGCGGACGAATGGATTTGTTTATCGAATATGCGAAAAAAAGTTGCATTATCGAGATTAAATTGCTTCATGATTACGACACGCCTAACGAAGTAAAAGCGGAAGGGTTAGAACAAATTCTTTCGTATCGGGATAAGTTTGGTAAGGACATTCCGTGTTATCTGGTGATTTTTGACCGGCGGAGCGACGGCAAAAAAACAACGTGGGAAGAGCGGATTAAATGGGACATTGAAGGCGAGGTAACAGTAGTGGGATGTTGATAAATGTCTTATTTTAAAAACTCACGCTTTGTTGCCAAAAATTGAGAACAGGAAGGAACAGTGCAAAAGTATCTACGCATCTTTTTTAAAATTGAAATAGGCAGTTGCATTTTCATTTCTTGCCGCGTGTTACACGACATGCGTGGATTGAAACGATTGTTGACATTTTGATTGGAGATAGTAAAATACTCTGTCTGTTTCGGTTTGGGAGTTTGTCGTTTTGGAACGGCTAACTTTTTTGAGAAAAGATTATCCGTGTTTTTTATGAAAATCAAAATGATGTTCTTTTTCGGAAACATTGGGTTATTCCTATCGAAATGGGAATTTTCTCTACGAAAACATTAGTTCATAAGGAAATAATATTATGTTAAATTCGGCGGAATATTTGAAAAATCTTTTTGGAATGGAAGGTGAAGTTGCGGTTGTTATTGGCGGAGCCGGCGAACTCGGCGGAGCATTGTCGTCTGGACTTGGTCAAGCGGGAGCACATGTTGTGGTTGCCGATATGAGCGAAGACGCTTGCAAAGCCAGAGTTGAAAAACTCCAAAGTCTTCATATTAAATCTTCGTATGCTGCGGTCAACATCACACAACGGGCTTCGATCAAAGACCTGCTGGTAGAATCGCTTAAGATTACCGGAAAAGTCGATATGTTGATTAACTGTGCCGGAATCAATGTGGGAACACCGTTTCTCGAAGTGGATCCGAATCAATGGGATAAGATTTTTGCGGTTAATCTCAAGGGAATGATGGAAGCGTGTCAGGTTTTCATTGAATCAATGCTTACCAATGATGAAGGCGGTTCGATTTTGAATATTGGGAGTGTTAATTCTGACCGTCCTCTTTCGCGTGTTTTTGCCTATGCTGCATCTAAAGCGGGAGTTGTCAATCTCACTCAGAATATTGCTCAAGAATTTGCAACGAAAAAAATTCGTGCTAATTCGATTTGTCCTGGTTTTTTTCCGGCGGAGCAGAATCGCAAATTACTTGACACGGAACGGGTTGACAACATCATGCGCGGAACACCAATGCGTCGTTACGGAAATCCAGAGGAACTGATTGGAGCCGCTTTACTTCTTTTATCCCAAAAAGCAGGAAGTTATATAACCGGTTCTGCTGTTTATGTTGACGGCGGATTTACTTGCTCATGGTTTTAGGAAAGTCTTAACCGCTGGTAATGCACATCATCACTACCCTAGCGGGGCAGTGGTTTCAAGTTAAGCGTAAAGTCTAATTATAAATGAAGTTACGATGTTTGAGTAATTACAGGTTCGTGTCGATAAGTATGGTTGTTCACCTTAATAATAGCGAATTTGGTGAAAATTGATTATTTAGCGAAATTAGCATGTTTGGTATTGAAGAAAATACACAAAAATGGACAAAAAATATGTCAAAATCGGGAGGCTTAACTTGAAACTACTGCCTTCTTTCCCTACCTTATACACCGTTTCCTGAATCGGTTCATCCACGAGTGGCACACCTCAACTACCCACTGCCTCGCTGCGAACAACGGATTAGGCTCTTTCTGTTTTGCCGAAAACTCAAAAATGTATTCTTTTTCTTTTAAAGAACCTCTTGACATCCTGACGAAAAACCCTAGAATTGTGAAAATATTTTCTATGCGGGGAAATATTATTCGGTTCCAATGACGTAATCCGAACAATATTAAGCGGTTACGTCGAATACGAGTATCCTGTTTGGCGTGTTTCGACAATGTAAAACAGGCAAAGTAATAGGAAATCTGTTGAAAGTAACACATTAAATAATAAAAATTAAGAACAAAGGAGGGGGCGAACCGGGTTCGACCGGGCAAGTGAAGATTAAGTTGCGTGTCGTGGTTGGTCAGCGGGCCACGTTAAAAGCCGACTACTAAATTCAAATGCCGAACCTAAATTGGCATTGGCTGCCTAAGAAAAGGCAACCCCGAATTTATGCTGCCGCCGAAGTGGTGTAACATTCGGACGTAATTTCGGATCGTTTCCGTTCATGTCGATTACGGCGGGAACTAAAAAAGTTGTCGAACCGTTTGAGAAAGGCCGTCGCCGATAAGGGCTTGATCAGATTAAACAACAAAAAATCGGATACACACGTAGACGCTTAGTTGGAACTGTTTCGGGACGCGGGTTCAATTCCCGCCGCCTCCACTTCAATAACTAACTACTCGCGGCGAATGATAAAACAGGAATCACAAATAGTTAGTTACTGATAACTACGATAGGACGATACCTCCTCTTTTTTGGGTATCTTGGGCTTCTTCTTTTCGCCGTCAAAGGGAAGAATTCCGACAGTTTTTGATCCCGACGGCAGAAAGTTGACTGCGATGAAGATTTACGTTGGTAACCTCGCTTACCGGACTACAGATGACGATCTCCGTCAGGAATTCGAAAAATACGGCTCCGTTGGCCAGGTCGATATTATTACCGATCGGGAAACAGGTCGTTCGAAAGGCTTCGGTTTCGTCGAAATGTTGGACAATGATCAGGCAAACGCCGCAATTCAGGCTCTTGACGGGCAAACTGTTGGCGACCGAACCTTGAAAGTGAATGAAGCTCGTCCCAAAGCTCCTCGCCCTAGTGGCGGTGGTGGTTTTGGCGGCGGTGGCGGTGGACGTTCACGTGGAGACCGTGAGCGACGATACTAAACTACTTGGCTTGGTTTCGTTTCACGATTTCAAAAAAAAAGCGGAAAGTGAAAACTTTCCGCTTTTTTTCTAAAACTAAACTGTTTGACCAACGCTGACAGGTGGATTTTCGCCTTCCAGTGAGTGGTCAATGTCAACCGTTGTCGGTACGGATTGGTCTTGAACTGTTGCGGCGGCTTTTCGTTTTCGACGGCGAACTACGAGTTTTTTAATCCA
>JAISBG010000275.1 GCA_031266315.1 Planctomycetaceae bacterium
CGCCCCGAATACGGACCGGTACGAAGACCCGGATATATGGCTTGTATTGAGCCGGACGGTTCCTTACGACCGGGACACGAAATCATTCGCGATTTCCTGAAACAATAGTAACAAAATAATTGCGGCATTATCTGCAATACAATTTTGATTGTATACTCTTCACACTTTAAAATTCGGTTTTCGTTTTTGTAAGGGGCAAAAGGGACTTTTTAATCAATAGGGACGAGACGAACAATGAACATTATCTTAAAAACCTAAAATTCAAGTGTGATGAGTATATCAATCTCGGTTCAGAACGAATCGGTTACGAAGCCGCCAGATTACTCGACCTTCAAATGCACGGACAACCCTTGCCCAAAATTCCATTGTCCTGCCTCCCACACAACTGATCGCCCGACAGTCAACCGATATGTTCGCTATCGAAAATGAAGATGTTGTTGAAGCGTTGCGTTTTATCAGGAATTACGCGACACACGGTATTAGTGTACGCGATGTCCTCGACTCTTGCTCAATTTCCAGCCGGTCTCTGGAACGTAATTTCAAACACTATCTTAATCGAACTCCTGAAAAAGAAATTATTCGTGTTCGGCTTAATCACGCCGTTTCTCTGTTACACAATTCGCGACTCTCAAACAAAGAGATTGCACAACTTTCCGGTTTTGGAAGTCTTCGCTATTTTTTACAGGTTTTCCGACAAGAATTCAGCGAAACTCCAAGTCAATACCGTAAACGTAAAATCCTCAATTTATATTCCTCCAAAGAAAATAATCGCGACTTTTAAATGGAATCCCCCACCTTCAAAACAAAAAATTTTTCTCAGAATACCCAATTTAACTCACAAAAGCATATCTATAATATTGAACGCAAAAAAAATTCTTTGCAAAATGACGAAATTGTTGGAAAACAACGCGAAAAATAAAATAAGGAAATGAATCGTCGGAAAATTAGAGAAAATTATGATCGATCAATTTAAGTCTTTATCTATTCAGGAATTAGAATTTTTATTTTACTGTGTTGCTCTGCTTTTTTCAGGCGTTATCGTAAAAAATATTTCCGCTTAAACCGGAGTTTATGAGTTACGGAAAAATTTTTTTTGATTTACGTCAAGCAAACACAAATTTCTGACGAATAATGGAAAACCAGCCTCCTATCCCTTTTATTTTTTAAAAAATTAGAGATAATGGTGAGGAAATTTGTTTCGGGTGTTCACCGAACCAATTAGTTTCGTTGTTTTGAACGAAGTGCTTCAACTTAAAGCCTGTTTGAATGAGGAGTCTTACTGTGAAAACGACCTTGAATTTTTCTCGACAAAATGTTGAATCTGGAAAACGCTCTTGGCAATCATCCATTGATTCGTTCCCGACAAACCGTTGTTCTATCGTTGCCGCCGGCGATGAAGACGACGAAGATGAGGATTGGGATGAGGAGGACGACGAAGATGATGAAGAATGGGACGAAGACGATGACGAAGATGAAGACTGGGATGAAGATGACGACGAAGAGTGGGATGAAGAGTTCGACGAAGATGATGAAGAATGGGACGAAGACGATGACGAAGATGAAGATTGGGAAGACGACGACTGGGAAGAAGTCGATGACGATGACAACGAAACTGATGATGACGATGAAGACATCGACGACGAAGATGAATAACTAAAAACCGTGAAAAGTTAAAATAAGTATTATTGGAGCATAAAATTCGGCGGAATAAACGAAGTTTGTTGTCTTTCTGACTTATTTTATTTTAACAATTCACCAACTTCCTTCCCTGTTTCGATGAGTACCGGTTACAAATATCTTGAACCGCAGGCATTGGCTCGCGTTAAGAACCTTCAAATGGTGGCGCGTGGTGTCGTGGAAGGTTCGATTACCGGTCTCCATGCAAGTCCCAATAAAGGGTTCAGTGTTGAATTTGCAGAACATCGGGAATATGTCGCCGGAGACGATCCGCGACATCTCGATTTCAAAATGCTGGCAAAAACCGAACGCCTTTACGTGAAACAATACGAAGAAGAAACGAACATGCGTGTCCAGATTATTCTGGATACAAGTGCTTCGATGGGTTATCATTATTCTGCGGGTATTTCAAAGTTTGATTACGGTTGTTATTTGACGGCAATTCTGGCGTACATGATGACACGGCAACAGGATTCCGTCGGTTTGACAACATTCGATACGGAAATACGTCTTGATATGCCGGCAAGAAGTTCGCCGCGTCATTTTCACGAAATGATGGAACGGCTTGAAGCAATGAAACCGGCTCAGGAAACCGGTATTGCGGAAACACTTCATCTTTTGGCAAACCGGTTCAAAAAACGTTGTTTGATTGTTTTGATCAGTGATTTGTACGATGATCAAGATGAAATTATGCGGGCGTTACATCATTTTACCCATTGCCGGCATGAAGTCATTGTGTTCAATATTTTCGACAAAGCGGAACTCGAATTTCCGTTTGAAGAAACAGTGGCGTTCCACGACATGGAAACAAAGGAACGGATTCTTATTGAACCGGATTCGGTTCGGAATGCCTATCTTGAAGAAGTCCGCAAATTCACGTCGAGTTATCATCGGGCGTGCCGCGAATCCGGTATTGATTATGTTCTAACTGATACAACCGTACCTTACGATTACATGTTGACCCGTTACGTCGCTAAACGGTTTATGGCTCAATCGTGAGGAATTTAATGATTGAGAATCTCTATAATCAGAAAAAATTTTGAAAATTTTCGAGAAGTAGAGAAAAACATTCCGCTTGACGTTTTGCTCGGTTTTATATAAACTTTAACTCACATTCAATTGCGATACATCTTTTTTGCTATGTGTTTATAGCAATGTTTCGCGATTATTTTGTTGAAACCTTATAAAATAAGGAGTATGACGATGGAAAATTTAGTAAAAAGTGTTGCCGGGATTTTTGCAATGTTTCTTGCGAAAATTCAAATGTTAAAATGGGCAATCAAAGGGGGTGGGCAGTATGTGAGGAAAAGGAAAAATTAAACGAAGAATTTTCTCCTACCGAACACAACTTTTCGAGTTTTTTCTCCTTTGTTCGTGCTTCACCATTCGGCTTTACTCTCGTCGAACTTCTGGTGGTCATTGCGATTATCGGGGTGTTAATTGCCTTGTTGCTTCCGGCAGTGCAGGCGGCGCGCGAAGCCGCTTTTTCAAAAAAAAGTCCAAAATAATCAAAATTTTTTTCTCAATATTGTTAAAATGGATATTATAGGAAGTATAGAACGGCAAATTT
>JAISBG010000301.1 GCA_031266315.1 Planctomycetaceae bacterium
CGGTTGCGGTGGACATAATCAATTCATCACCGGGTGCGACAACCGTTACATCAATCAATTCATCGCCTTCACGCAGTTTAATTGCAATCAGCCCGCCTTTGAGCGGACGACCAAACGCGGAAAGAGCAGTTTTTTTCACAAGTCCGTTTTTTGTTGCTAAAACAAGATAATGATCCGGTACGTTAAAATCTTTAACCGCCCGACAATCCGCAATCTGTTCACCGGCAGCAAGATTCAACAAATTAACAATCGCTCTGCCTTTCGATGTCGGCGGAAGTTCCGGCAAACCGTAAACTTTATGCCAATAAACTTTACCGAAATTCGTAAAGAACAATAAATAATTGTGTGTTGTTGTAACAAAAAGATGTTGAATCGGGTCTTCTTCCGCAACTTTGGCTCCAATCCTTCCCTTGCCGCCGCGTTTTTGCGCACGATAAATAGAAACCGGTGTCCGTTTGATATAGCCGCTTTGTGTAATGGAAACAACCATTGTTTCTTCTTCAATCAAATCCTCAATATCAATATCAATTGCTTCATCGCCGGAAATTTCGGTACGGCGTTTGTCTCCGTGTTTTGCCTTGATTTGTTGCAAATCGTCCCGAATCATATCCCGAATCAGGTTTTCGTCGGCAAGAATTTTCAGATACTCCGCAATTTCCAATAAAAGGTTACGGTATTCTTCACCGAGTTTTTCCTGTTCCAGATTGACGAGATGTCCAAGCGTCATACGAAGTATCGCGTCGGCTTGAACCGGAGTTAAGGTATAAGTTTCGCGAATACCGCGTTCAATCCGAAATTCGGCAAACCCTACTCCCAACACCCGCTCCAACATTGCCGACGGACATTCGATCAACATGAGTCGTTGTTTCGCTTCAGCCTGTGTTGCGGAAGTCCGAATTGTTCGGATTACTTCGTCGATATTGGCATGAGCAATCACCAATCCTTCAACCGTGTGTTTTCGTTTTCGGGCTTTTGCCAACAAAAATTGTGTACGGCGGCGAATTACGGTGATGCGATGCCGGATAAATTCTTCGACCAATTCTTTGAACGTGAAAATTCGCGGTTTGCCATCGACAAGAGCCAGAAGAATAATCGAAAAAGAATCCTGTAACGGCGTGAACTGATAAAGTTGATTCAACACCACATCGGGGTCGGCATCTTTTTTGACATCAACAATAAGCCGAACCGGTTCTTTCAGATCAGATTCGTTGTGAACGGCGGTGATACCGGTAATTTTTCCTTCTTTCGCAACCAATTCGATTTTCTTTTCGACATCATCTCTTGCCTGTTGATAGGGAAGTTCGGTAATAATAATCCGTGTTTTTTTATTGGTTTCTTCAATTCGGGCTTTTGCCCGAACAATAACTGTTCCTCGTCCGGTCAGATAACCCTGATGAATTCCGCGTCGACCGCAAATCACACCGCCGGTTGGAAAATCAGGACCGGGACAAATATTGAGCAGTTCCAACGGCGAAATACCCGGATTGTCCAACACGGCTAAAATTGCGTCACAAACTTCGTTAATATTATGAGTTGGAATACTTGTTGCCATTCCGACGGCAATTCCGTTTGAACCGTTTACCAAAAGGTTTGGAAATTTCGACGGCAACACGGTTGGTTCCATACGTTGTTCGTCGTAAGTCGGGATAAAATCAACGGTATCAAGTTCGAGGTCATCGAGCATTAACCCCGCAGCCGGAGCCAATCGGGCTTCGGTATAACGCATGGCGGCGGGCGGCATGCCTGAAATGGAGCCAAAATTACCTTGTTTATCGATCAGAACTTTGCGGACATTCCATTCCTGAGCCATACGAACAAGTGTCGGGTAAATAACCACATCACCGTGTGGGTGATAATTACCCATTGTTTCACCGCAAATTTTGGCGCATTTTGTTCGGCTGGCTCCCGGCGAAAGATTTAAATCGTTCATTGCAACGAGAATGCGTCGTTGTGACGGTTTGAGACCGTCCCGAACATCCGGCAATGCCCGACTGACAATCACGCTCATAGCGTAAGTCAGATAACTGTTTTTCATCTCATCAGCGATGGAGAGTTGCAACAGCCGTGTACCGCTATTATTTCCGTCGGGGTTGGTATTGGGATTGGAATCGGGAATTTCAGAAGATCCTTCAAACGGGGGATTCGTATCAGACATTGAATTTGTATTTGTAGGCGTAAATATTTTTAAGAAAAGGACTTAATATTTTCCTTCCGGCGATTTCAAATCATCAAATCGTGGCGTTCATTATATCGAAATGAGGCGTTTTTACAACGGGGGACAGAACAAACATCTAGCAACTTCTAAAAACCTATTTTTTGACAAGATTTACAGAATTTAAATGATAAAAAATCAAATAAAATCCAGTAAGTCGTGTCTATCTTGTCAAAAAATAATCTTTGGGCTTCTCTAAAAATACATTTTTAATTTTTACCACAGAGAGCACAGAGGACACAGAGATAAATTTTTCTGATTTTACCGGATTAGGTATTTCCCACCGGAATCGTCAAATTGGTAATCATAAGTGTAGGTGGGCGACCTTTTGCTATTTGCTAAAAGGTCGCGTCGGCGTACTCGCCGACAGTGAATTAGATGAACGACGGCAAATGGTGTTGCTTTCCGTGTTGGAGTCAATGCAAACTCCGCCCAGCGGGCGAATTGCCCACCTAATACGGTAGAATCAGAAATTTTGTATGTCCTGTCAAAAAATAAGTTTTTGGAAGTTACTTATTAACTATAACTATTCACTAAATTTCAGAGGTCCGGCGTTGATGATTGCGGTTGAAGAATCCGCTTCGTATTTCGTGAAATTTTTCTTGAACAATCCGGCAAGGTGCATTGCTAATTGATCGTATTCGGTTTTATTTTTCCAAGCGTTTCTTGGGTTCAAAATTTCATTCGGTACATCTGGACACGATGTCGGCATCGCAAGACCGAAAACCGGATCGATTTCTTTTTTCTGTTGCGCAAGTTCACCGCTGTGAATCCCGTCAATAATCGCTCTGGTATGTTTGATTGACAGACGTTTGCCGACACCGTACTTTCCGCCGCTCCAACCGGTGTTGATGAGCCATGCTTTTGAGCCGTATTTTTTCATGTTGGCGGCGAGTAATTCGGCATACTTTGCCGGATGCCAAACGAGAAACGCCGCACCAAAACAAGCCGAAAAAGTCGCTTCCGGTTCCGTAACACCCACCTCAGTTCCCGCAACTTTTGCCGTGTAACCGCTGATAAAATGATACATTGCCTGTTCCGGTGTTAGTTCGCTCACCGGCGGTAACACCCCAAACGCATCACAAGACAAAAACACAATATTTTTCGGATGTCCGCCAACACACGGCATTTTGATATTGTCGATAAATTCTATCGGGTAGGAAGCACGAGTATTTTCCGTAATACTTTCATCGGCAAAGTCAACAACACGTGTTTCCTGATCAAAAACCACATTTTCCAAAACAGTTCCAAATCGAATAGCGTTAAAAATTTCCGGTTCGCTTTCCGGCGCAAGGTTAATGCATTTTGCATAACAACCGCCTTCAATATTGACAATTCCTTCGTTTGTCCAAAAATGTTCGTCGTCCCCAATCAAGCGGCGATGTGGTTCTGTTGAAAGGGTTGTTTTGCCGGTTCCCGAAAGACCGAAAAAAACGGACACATCACCGTTTTTACCTTCATTGGCGGAACAGTGCATTGAGACGATGCCTTTTTTCGGCATGAGATAGTTCATAATGGTGAACACACCTTTTTTCATTTCTCCGGCGTACTGTGTTCCGAGAATCACGAACTCGCCCTGCTCAAACGACAACGCAACACAAGTTTCACTGCCAACCGATTTTTGCTTTGGATTGGCGGGAAATTGACCGGCGTTGTAGATGACAAAATCCGGCACACCGAAATTGGATAATTCTTCCTTTGTTGGTCGAATCAACATATTTGCCATAAACAGTGCGTGGTAGGCTCGACAACAAATTACGCGGATTTTAAGCCGATATTTTGGATCCCAACCGGCGTAACCGTCCACAACATAAATTACTTCCCGTGTAGTCAAATAATCAATAGCGTGGTTTTTTTTCTCCTCGAAATCATCTGGAGTCATTGGAATATTGACGTCACCCCACCAGATGTCCGAATTACTGGGTTTGTCTTTGACAATACGTTTATCTTTCGGACTTCGTCCGGTTTTTCTGCCGGAACTATTGATCAATGCCCCTGTTGAAGCCAACGCGGCTCCATCTCTTAAAAAGGCTTCTTCGCAAAGTATGGCGGGCGAAGCGTTGCGAAAAACATTTGCAACACAGATTCCATAAGAATTTAGGTCAAATTCCGAATACATTGATTATTCCTTTCCTGAAAAGTAATACAAATGAGGGAGTAAGATAAATATAGGGTGTAAGAGGTACCGAAAGCAAAAAAATTCTTGATCAATCACCATAACGCAAACTCAATTGTACCATACTATTGCGTAAAATACAAAACTCTTGCCTTACCGTTGGATACTCCAAAAACAAACGTGTGGTATTATATCAGTAAAAACTGTAAAAAATAGGGGGGCAAAAGAAAAACTTGCAATCCTACTGCTTGCTCTTGACTTCAATTGATTTTTATGTACGATATGTTGTAAATATTTTTGTTCCTAATCAAGAGAGCGGTTTTCACAAACCGGAAAAAGAACGTTCCTAATCGAAAAAAGGTTGACAATCATTAGGTGGGCAACCGTTCGCTGAACGGTTGCGTCGGCGATAGCCGACTGTGAACCCGATTAACGACGGCAAACCGTGTTGCCAACCGTTTTGGAGTCAAGTAAAACTCAACCGGCGCGACCGCCCAGCGGGCGGATCGCCCACCTCTTTTCGTGATTTTTCGTGTGTTTCGTGTTTAAAACGAACTTTTCAAGGCCTGAATACCTAATCCGGTAAAATGAGAGACATTCATTATGAAAACAATCCATTTCCCAACATTTCTTTTAACAGAATTATTGGCATCAATATTATTCTTAACCGGTTACGCTCAAGAGTTGGCAAAGAACAAAGACTTCCCCTTACACAATGCCGCACAGGAAGGCAACTTGGAAGTTGTCAAATCTCTTGTTGAAAAAGGAGCGGACATCAACGCCAAAGATAATAACGGTAAAACTCCCATTTTCGATGCGGTACTTAGCGGGAACGTGGAAGTTGTGAAATATTTTGTCGAAAAGGGTGCGGACGTCAACGCAAAAAACAGTTATGGTAATACTCCACTCTTCGATGTTGTTGCCTATTATGGACACACACATGAATACTCGGAAGTTGCTGAATATCTTGTTGAGAAAGGGGCAAACGTCAACGCAAAAAATGATTACGGCGAAACGATCCTCTTTACGGCGAGTAGTAATAACTTGGAAGTTGTGAAATATCTTGTTGAAAAAGGGGCAAGTGTCAACGTAAAAGACAACACAAAAGATAACGGCGAAATTCCCCTTTTCCATGCGGTACGTTGGAACCGTTTGGAAGTTGTCAAATATTTCGTTGAAAACGGAGCGGAT
>JAISBG010000871.1 GCA_031266315.1 Planctomycetaceae bacterium
TCTTGCCATTCATAATTATCACGATTCGATGATGGTATTGCCGCCGCTTTATACGGTGGACAAGGACGGGAAACCATTACACAGTTGGCGTGTCTTGATTTTGCCGTTTATGGAACAAACTGATCTCTATCAAAAAATCCGGCTCAATGAACCTTGGAACAGCGAATACAATAAGCAATTTCATAACGCAGTTGTTCATGTTTATCGTTGCGAAGAAAATCCTTTGGCGGTAAAACCCGGAATGTGTTGCTATTCGGTAATTGCCGGAGAAGGATTTGTTCCGGCAAAAGAAGCCCAAACCGCCGCAATGCAAGCGGATCAAACATTGGCTCGGATTGCGGACGGAACAAGTAATACGCTTGCAGTTGTCGAGGTGAAACAACCGTTTTGCTGGATGGACCCGACGGCGGATATTACGCTTGAGGAGTTGCTCAAAGGAATCAACACCAAAAACGGACGAGTGGGCGGTTTTCACGTGGGCGGAATCAATGCAGCACTTTTTGACGGTTCGGTAAGATTTTTGCCAAACGATATTCCGAAAGAAACTCTGAAAGCATTGGGAACTTGCAAGGGAGGAGAATCCGTCCATTATCCGTGGTGAAACTTAAACGGTAGACTCAAAAGGTGGGCTATTTATCAAAAGTTTCGCTGAAGCTTTTATGAATAGCCCGCCTCTTTTCGTGTGTTTTGTGTTTAAAACGAACTTTTCAATGCTTGGACTCCTAATACGGTAGAATCAGGAATATTATCCTATTAACCAACAACCTATTGGGCGGTTTTGCCAATCAATTCAAAACGGTACACATTAGGTGATTTTTTTGTTGCTGTTACGGTTTCTTTCGATTCAGTACCGTATTGCGGCGGAATAATGTTACGTGTGTTGACTTTTGTTGACATTGGATCATTGGTTTCCGTTCGGGTACCGGGAACTTCTTCTACAGAACTAAATTGTACCAAATATTCCTGATTCGGTATAAGCCCGTGTTCCGCCGAAAGCGAAAAGGTTCCATTTTTAATGGGTGAGCCTGTTACAACCATTGGTGTTGTTCCCGGAAGTGACGAAAATAATACATTACCTTGTACAAGCGGTTGACCGTTCAAAGTTACTTCACCGCGAACTGGAACACGTCCCTGTGGATTATTGTTGTTACAACCTACAACAAGCGACAATAATAAAAGTATAAAAAATAAGTATTTCATTTTCAAAAAAGGGTTAAGGCTTAAAATTTGTGTAACCGTTCACAATAAATCAAAGTAAAGATAATGTATTTGCTCACGATTCTTTAGTCCGTAGGACTTTAACATGGATGAACAACATCATCACCTTTACTTTAACTTTCCATGAACGGTTGCGGAATTTGATTTACAGTAACAAAAAAATACTTCGCTACCGTTAGTGGAACCGGCGGCGCGCCAAATATCCAAATTTATTTGGTTTATGATAAACCGAATAGAACCATCGGCAAGTCCGGCATTGACACCTCCGGCGTGCCAACTTCGCGCCGACAGTCTCGTGTAATTACCATCACCCGCACAGGTGGAAGAGACCATTAGTGGCAAGGGATGTTGAATATGTCCGGTCGAACTGAAATTACCGGAAATATCCGCAACCATTGTATTAGGTGGTTGATTTGTATTAAAATAACAAGCATATTCCCACCAAATCAAACCGCGAAGATCGTTGGTTGCCCCGTCGGGTGAAATACCTTGAACTGTTTCCGATACTGCAATGGTATTTGACGTTCCGTCAACAACATCTTCCATTGCTGTTGTAAGCGGGTAAGCCGGTGAAGGCGGTACATTAGAGTTACAACTTCCCGTAAACATCGCACGGTATTGTGATTCTCGGGCAAAGACCACGCCGTCAACCAAACAATTACGCGGATCGTACGTTGGTAAGCTACGAGTAGCACCAACAGAATAGACTCCTTCCCGCCCCATACAAACAACGTAATTGTGTTCCATATATTGTCCGTAGGAACTCTTGTTTTGGTTACCGTCCGAAGGACAGGTGTACGTGGAAAGAACCAAATTACTCAGTAAAGTAGTATTGGTTCCCGCATTGTACTGGGTATCCCATTTATACTCTGCAGAGATTTGGTTTTTTTCAATAAACGGTAACACTTGTACTGCCCAAGTCCCATAAGAACTACTGCGAGCTCCCCAAGGAAATGTTTGTTGGGTATCGTGGTAATTGTGCATTCCCAATACAATTTGTTTTTGATGATTCGTACACTGCATTCGTCTTGCCGCCTCACGCGCTGCTTGAACGGCTTGTAACAATAATGCAATTAACACACCGATAATTGCAATCACTACCAACAATTCGACTAAGGTAAATCCTTTGAATAATGTTTTTTTCATGGTATTCTCCTTATGAAAAAAAGGTAAAATGAGCAGATTACGTAACATATAATCTGCTTTGGTTGTAAAATGCCAAGCCGAGAAACGGCAACAGAATATCGCTCTTAGAATGGAGCGACACGGTTATAAAAATAGGTTCATTCCTACCGGTCAAAGTAGCGCATTACATGTAAAATGTAACACTGAACTATACCCATGTAATGATACGCGACACTCCTTTATCAGGAGCCACGCAACTTTATCATTACATAATAATTTTCTACACAGAAAAATCTGTTGACCTGTAGAAAATT
>JAISBG010000320.1 GCA_031266315.1 Planctomycetaceae bacterium
AAAAAAATAATCATTCACACAAAATTTAATTTATTAAACAAAATTAAAAAAATCAGTAATTCAAAGGTAGGCGATGTTTCGCTGAAACATCGCGTCGGTGGTAGCCGACAGTGAGCCAGATTAATAATGATAATTGATTCAACTGTTTCGGAATCAGGTCATCTGCCGAAAACAGAAGCAAAGTTGGCTATCACCGACGCGACCTTTTAGCAAAAGGTCGCCTACCTTCGAGTTCACTTACTTTTGAGTTTTCTACTTTTGAATTTGTTTGTCTTTTATAAATATTACATGAATCGTAACACAAAATTTACGGTGCTTTAGTTTCACCGCCGTTACGGCTTCCGAGCGCACCCCAAACACCGTAAGGACTTTCGCCGGTCGCATTAGTTGGTGAAGCCGCTGTTAAGTCTCCGCAGTCGATGGTATCGCTTACAAACGAAACTGAACCGTCAAGTCGGGAAACCTGAACTCCACCGGAATGATTACTGTTTACAGAAACAATTGCTGAAAAGTAGTAATTAGTTCCCGGTGAGTAACCGCCGCAGGAAGGAGAGTTAGGCGGCAAAATAGTTGTAAATCCGCCTTGGTCAACTGTTCGCCCTGAAAACGCATTGCCACCACGCCACAGATTAAAACTAGTTCCGGTTACTTCATTTCCACTTCTGTAATTAGCGCATGTTTGCGGATTTGTTGGTGCAGTAGTGGATAATCGAATGGAACTCTTCAGAGGAGCCGTTGTTGTTCCTGCCGGTGAAAGTTCTGGTGATGAGGAAGACATACCTATTGCCATTTCACTCATCATTGCCGTATTACTTGTTCCATCGGTACAAGCGGACATCTCAAACCAGACCAATGTACCAAACAAGCCGCGAAATACACCGCCTTCAGGATAATTGTTTGCCCAACTATCACCAATACAAACCGTGTAATTTACTCGTTGTTGCGGATTGGTTGTCCTCATTTTTGTAGAATTTCCGTCTGAAGGACAATGAAATATTGGAATTGGTGTTTGAAAAAAACCTGTTAGACCATTGGTTTCTGCCGCAAGCCATGGGTGAAAACCAACACCAGCCGGTTTTGCTCCACCGCCAGTTTTTAATTTTTCTGTTCCTGTGCAGGCTTGAACGTAAATATCGTAAATTGCCTGTTGTTCCGCAAAGGGCGTTACATAAAAAAGCGCGCCCCAGAGGTGAAAATGATTATTGGACGCGCTAGTGTAATGACACCAGCATTTGGGTCCGCCTCGTGCTGCCGGTAAAGCAAGATTGATATCGTGATAATTGTGCATCGCGATGGCAAACTGCTTCAGATTATTCGTACACTGAGCACGCCGCGCGGCTTCACGTGCTGCTTGGACGGCTGGCAGTAAAAGTGCAATCAAAACGCCAATGATTGCAATCACTACCAAAAGTTCGACCAAAGTAAAACCCTTCCATTTTCGTATTGACATAAATCTGTCTCCTATACTAAAAGTTACGTAAAAAATAATTAACAAAAAATTGACTAAACATAAATGAACGCTAACAATGAAACAACAACAACAAAGTAAATAACAATATTTACGACAATTGTTTTTTGTTGCATTATCAGAATGGTTTTGATTCACTGCCCTCACGAGTTCCGAGTGCACCCCAAACGCCATACGGGCTTGGTTTTGTCAACTGTGTACCCGTTGGTGATGCTGCCGTTTGATCACCGCAATCGATGGTGTTACTAACGAACATGACAGATCCATCAACACGAGAAACATTGACACCGCCAGAATGACGACTTGTCGGCGACATAATTGCAGAGAAATAATAATCATTGGTTGATGCATATCCACCGCAAGAAACGGAGTTCGGAGGTAATACAGTGGAGAAACCACTGGTATCGACTACACGTCCGGCAAATCGATTACCGCCGCGGTTCATATTGAATTTTGTTCCAGAAACTTCATTACCGTTTTTATAATTGGCACATGTTTGAGGATTACTTGGAGCAGTATCTAATCGAACCGTTGTATCATAAGGTGCAGATGAAATTGACAGAGTTTCTGAAGCGGCTGGTTCACGCATCGCGTTTTCGCTCATCATTGCGGTATTGCTTGTTCCGTCACTGCAAGCGGACAAGTCAAACCAAACAAGAGCCCCATACATACCGCGAAAAACACCGGATGTTGTGGAATAATTATTACTCCAACCATCACCTAGACAGGTTGTATAACAACCTCGCTTGTGAGGTAATCCGCCAGCGGTATTTCCACTCAATTGATTTGCTTCACCAGAGGAAGGGCAAACAAATAGAGGAATTGGCACTAAAAACATTTCCTCGATATCAACAGTATTTCCTGAACGCCATGGTGGAGCCATTTGACCGACAGTTTTTGTTCCGCCGCTACCATCTGTTTTTTTGGTTCCAGAGCAAGCATTTGAATAGACTTCATACACGGTATTTTGTTCGGCAAAGGGCATCACATAGAAAAGTGCTCCCCAACAAGAATTGTGATTGGCATTCCCTGTCCCAGACGCTGGTCCGCTTCGTCCTGCCGGAAGCGATTTGTTGCCATCGTGATAATTGTGCATCGCGATGGCAAACTGTTTCAGGTTGTTCGTACACTGAGAACGTCGCGCCGCTTCGCGGGCTGCTTGAACGGCTGGCAACAGAAGTGCGATTAACACGCCGATAATCGCAATCACCACAAGAAGTTCGACCAATGTAAAGCCGAACGGTGAAGAACGAAGGAGTTGTAAGAATTTTGCGGAAAAGTATTGAGAAAGGTAACACTTTCCGTTCTCATTTCTTAAATCTCTCCTATATCCTGCCCCCCCCCCCCTTACTTGCCCATTTTAACATTTGACTTTTCACAGAATTTTTTACCAAATGGTTCCGTGAATTTTTCGAAGCGTTTTCAATAAAGTTTTTCATTGTTAAGTTCCTTATTTACAAGGTTTTTGAAATTTTTGCGTTCCATCTACCGCAACACAACACGTCAAAAAATACAACGCGATTGAATAAGATTCAAATTTTATGAAAAACAAAGCCGGATGTCAAGAGGAATCTTTCTTTTTGAGAAAAATTCGGCTGTTTCGGAATTTTGGAGTCGAATTGTCAGCCGTCAACAAGGGTACCACCTCTTTATATTGCCGGCACGAGCAGCACTATCCCAATGTCGTCCCTTCGCCCTTCAATTCCTGCAACGAGAAAGACATTCTACTAATTTAAGATTCGCATATCAACCGCTGGGCTTTTCGTAACCGCAGGTCATTGACCTGCGGTGTAACGACCCTATCGTTTACACAACATCATAAACCGCCAAAATATTTTCGGGCGGCACATCGGGTTGAAAGAGATGGGCGGGTGCCAAAATGTAACCTCCGCCGTTGCCAAGAATGTTGCAATATTTTTTCACTCCGGTTTGAACTTCTTCGATAGTTCCTTGCGGGAGGAGATGTTGCATATCAATTCCGCCATGAAAACAGAGTTGGTTTCCAAATTCCGTTTTGAGTCCTTCCGGTTCCATGCCGGGAACAGGTTGAAGCGGGTCGAGAACGTCAATACCACATTCAATCAAACCGGAAATAAACGGCTTGATATTACCGCAACTGTGATACAACACTTTGGCTCCAAGCGAATGAATATGATCACACATCTCCCGAATATACGGCGCAACAAAATTTTGAAACATCTTCTTTGAAATCAACGGACCTTTTTGACTCCCTAAATCACTGATTAAAAGGAACAAATCAATTCGTCCGCCGGTTGTTTCCATTGCGCGGGTGTAATCTTCTTTATAGAAGTCGGTAAATTTCCGTGATAAAAAATGAGACCATTCCGGGCGTTCATACATATCCACGAACATGTTTTCCAGTCCGCGAACTAACGATGGACGTTGCCAAATATCCGCAAAACCGTAAAGCAACGCCCGATCATTCCAACGTTGACATTGTTCGTTGAGTCCCGAATAATCAAAATCATTCGGACTGAGCCAATCAAAATGGACGATTTCCTCAAAATCTTTTGCTTCGGCTAAGGCTCCGGCGGTGTCTTCACGAATGAGTCCCCAATTGGTTTCACGATACAGATATTGTTCGCCCCAAAAGTTACGGAACAAACCGTTTTCAAGTTTTTTTTCTGAGGGAGTTACCGCCTCCAAAATTCGAATATCAATATCAAGATCGTCAAGCACACGGTTCCGATCGCGATGTCCAACATATTCGAAAAGCCTATTCCATGTCGGCGGCTCTGCCCAAAAATTACGTGGAATACGATCCGGTTGTTCATGACGCAATGCCGTTAAAACTCGTTCACGCGAATTCATTTGTGAGTTCATTGTTTAAGAATGGTAAAAAAAGGGTACTTCCAAAAGGATAAATATTATACAATGAGTACCGACATTGTGTAAAGAGAGATGTTTTTCTGACTCGTTTTTAGGAAAAGTGCAGATAATATATTATCGTTTCGTTTTTTGATGTCCGGGTCGAGCGACATAGCGTTCAACCTGAAAATCAAATTTACCTGAATTTTTTGTTACTTTAGCTGTCAAGCCGGATTGAGAAGGTAACATAAATTTTTCCTCTATCAGCAATTCCGTTTCAGGTATCGTGAAAATTGTGAATTCCGATTCCAAACTATTTCAAATGATTGGCACACTGCATTCTCCTTGCCGCCTCACGTGTTGCCTGAATTGCCGGCAACAGAAGCGCAATCAGAACTCCGATAATCGCAATGACTACAAGAAGTTCGACAAGGGTAAAGGCAAAAATGGTA
>JAISBG010000322.1 GCA_031266315.1 Planctomycetaceae bacterium
CGAATTTTTTACCGAATGGTTCCGTGAATTTTTCAGAGCGTTTTCTACCAAGTTTTTCATTGTCATGTTCCTTATTTACAAGGTTTTTTGAAATTTCCACGTTCTCTCTGCCGCAATACAACACGGCAAAAATGCAACGCGATTGAATAAGACACAAAGTTTACATTAATCAAAACCGGAAGTCAAGAAGAATCCTTCTCTTTTTGAGAAAATTTTGAGTAACTGTCTATTTAATTTGTACCTATTCACGTAGCTATTGTAAAAATTTCCTTTGCCCTTAAAGGGGCGAAGGAAAAAATTGCAATCCTACTGGGATATTGTTTAGGAGTTGGCGGTGAAGTAGAATTAAGTCAACATTTGTGCAAATAAATAAAAATGTAATTATACTGAGTTAGGATTATTTTCGATATTTTTCAAAAGATCAAAATTAAGTTTTCGCAATCTCATTCTCAACCTAATTTTCACAACAAAAACAACCTCAGTAGCAAAAAAGACAAAAAATATTCTAACCTCATTACCTTATTAAAAACGATCAATGAGATAATGAGGTTGATTTGGGGAAATCCATTCGGCTACTGAGGTTGTTTCGTCAGAGAAATTAGGTTAAAAATGAGGTTGCTGCTAGAATGTTTTTCCGTAATAGGAACAATCCGGTGAATCCTTAAAATACCAATTTTATGACTAACGCAGCATAGTTACAATAACATCTGTTTTACAAACCAACTAATATTATGAACAAAAACATGTCTTCCACTCATTCAAACGTTTGTTCGAAAAAAGACGAAACAATTTTTCAAAAAACTTTCCAAAAAATTCTCCAACCGTTAAACATGGTTCGGCGGCGGCAACGGTTACAAAAAGTAATTGAAGGAACGGCTTGGGGATTTTTACTGGGTTCGATAACAGCGGTTCTTTTTCTGTTTGGTTTACTGTTTATCAACCTTTTTGGTTTTTTGAATTTTTTCGGTTTGGAGTTGGTTTTATTGGTTTTTCTGGTTCTGTTGTTTGATTTTGTTTCTGGAGCGGTTGCCGGATTTTTTTTGCCGATTGATTGGCATGAACCGGCGCGTCAGGCTGACCGGTATTATCATTTTAAGGATCGTCTTCTCACCGCGACAAAAATACTGTTACGGTCTGAGCCAACTCTTATGGAACGTTTGCAACTCGATGATGCTGCTTATTGTGCCGAAAAAATTGATCCGAAATCGGTCATTCCGTACCGGTTGCCGTTTCATTTTTTTGCGGCACTTGCCGTAACGGGAATTACTGTTGCGGTTGGTTTGGGTTTGCCGTATTTCTTTCAACAACAAAACGCGGTTGCGGCAGTGCGATTACCGGAGATTGCCGCTGCCGCTGTAACACTTCAGAACGAACTTGTTGAAAAGATAGAGGAATTGGCGGAGAAAAATCCTGAAGAAAAAAATCTTCGGGAACTTTCAGGAGAACTTCGTGAACTGGTTACTCAACTTGATCAATCGGCGGCAGACCCCAAAGAGGCACTCGCAACTCTTTCTGAAATGGAAGCGGCGATTCGTTCGGTGTTGAGCGAATTTCAGATGGAAACGTTTGATGCTTCGATGAAGGAAGTTGCGGAGGCAATGAGTGCCGCCGAAGCAACCCGCATGATTGGTCGGGCGTTGAAAGAAGAACAATACGCTAAAGCGGCGGAGGAACTCAAAAAATTCGATGCCCAATCAATGGAAACAATGTCGAAACAAGAACGTAATGCGGTTGGCGACCAGATGAAAAAAACGCTTGACAACATGGATCATCGGAATCAAAAAACACTTCAAGAGACAACGGAAAAATTAGCCGAAGGTTTTGAACAAAATGACGGGGAAAAGGTACAAGAAGGAACAGATGAATTTGCTGCGGAATGTAACAAACAGGCGGTTCGTAAAGCAATTAGTAATAGTCTTGAAGGCAAACTGACCTTGCTGGGGCTTTTCAAATCGGAATGTAACGGAAATGGCGGGCTGTCTGATAATTCCAATAATGGCGGCAACAATACGAATCTATCTGATTCGGCGGACAAAAATTGGGGAACGGGTGCTGCGGGCAATCCCACATCAGGAGAAGCAACCCAACTTGACAGCCAACGCGAACAACAAAACGTTACCGGAATTTTGGGAGAAGGTGAATCTGAATACGAAAAGTTCAACTCAAACGAAGCAACTCAGGAAAAAATCTCACGTGAACAACGTGAATCGTTTCAGGAATATCATAAAATTGCGGAAACAGTTCTCGAATCGGAACCAATCCCACTAGGACAACGCCAAATGATCCGCCGTTATTTCGAACTAATCCGACCAAACAATGAAGAAACAAAATAAACCGGCAATAGTTCCGAAAGAGCAAAATATTTGATACGGTAATTGAATTTACGGACATCTTACCAAACACGAAGAGTTTCATCTTTGATTTGAAAATTTAGTTTCAAAGGACGGAGAATTGCCCGAAATAGTTGGGCGACTGTTACATTTTTTACGTCGAAAGAAACCCGATTGTCCGGCTGCACGCCTTTGCCGGTAAGCGATTCTTCATCAAGTTCCAATTTCAGATAAAGCCGTTCCGCTAACGATTGTAACAAAATATCAAGCCGTTGATTTTCAACATTAAGCGTAAAACGCCGTTGCGCAAGCGGAATTTTTTGTACATTTTGAACTTCCTGCTTTTTTTGTTCCCGGATTTCGGGAACATTATTATTTGTGTTTTTAAACGGAATTTCAATATTCACGGAAGTGTGCGGGATTGATTTTTGTTTTGATAAAGGAACCATAACCAATGTTTCGCCTTCTCCTTCAATTTCAAAAGTCATTTCAAAACCAATCAGCAGAACTGTCAATAGTTCGTTGAGAGAAAGATTGTTGAGAGATTTTTCGTTCCATAAATCATACGGAAGAATTTCGGGATTTTTCCAACGGAAATTATTTTGCAACGATAACTTTTTCAGAATTTCCAGCGGTTCGGAAAGAAAAGGAATATTGAGAGATATTTTGCGCCGGAATATTGCCGCGCGGCGCGGTGTTAATTTTTCAAGCCGAGCCTGTTGTTCCGCAATTAAAACCGGCAACATTTCCGCCGTATCTTTGGGACCGAGATAGGCGGTTGTTTCAAATAAAACACAACCTAAACCAAGCGAAGAGGCTAATTGTTGCAACATTGCTCCCAATGGTTGACCGGTTGATTCGAAATGAAGCAGAGTTGAAGGGTCTAAACGGCGATCAATCATAATCCCGATTTTACGGGCTTCCGCCAAACGGCTCAACGATTCACCAAGCGGCGTTCCTTGCCATTGAACACTGACCGTTGTCTGCCAAACATTGTTCAAATCTGCATTGACTCCAGTAACTCCGAATATTCCAAAACAAATAATAAAAAATAAACGTAATAAATTATTCATGTCAATATTACAGTAATATTAAAATCGATGTTTTCGTAACTATATTTTGTTAGGGTTACATTTGGTATTTTCGAATAATCGAAAATTAAGTGCGATGAGTTTTTTTCGCCGCGAAACGTGCGAAATTAAATTTTCGTAACCTCATTTTCAACCTAATTTCTCTGACAAGACAACCTCTGTAGCAAAAAGAATAACAAATATCCTAACCTTATTACCTCATTAAAAATCATAATGGACAACTTCTAAAAACCTTTAACAAATACAAATAACAAAGATTATTTTTTGA
>JAISBG010000327.1 GCA_031266315.1 Planctomycetaceae bacterium
TACCATTTTCATTCTATACAGTCATAAAGTAAACAACCATAAGGTGGGCGATCCGTCCGCTGGACGGTTGCGCCGGTTGAGTTTTACTCGACTCCAACAGGCAATGACTTTTTCTTTGCGTGTTAATTCAATAACAGAATATTTATGAAGGGCATACCAATTGGAGTCGATTACCACTCAACCGGCGCGACCGTTCAGCGAACGGTCGCCCACCTTGCCGGCATTGAACGAAAATTCCGTTGAAATATTACAATTATTTTTTATCTTGAATCCGTGCTTTATTTTCGTCCGAATTTCCTTTGAGTTCCGGCGCGTACATTGCTTCGATTTTAGCGGGCAAGGTACTAAACTCCCCCGGTTGTTCGGCGCGGAGGCGGTATGTTACGGAATGTTTGCCGCGTGCCAGACGATAAACAAAGAACACAACACGCTCGTCACGAAATTCGACGTAAGCTCCCAATTGGTTACCGTTATAACCGCTCCGAACATCCGTCGGTTCAAAACCGGCGGCTTTCCTATCTTCAATTAAAAGACTTTCGTAATCGTTTTTGCTGTCAATGATTAACTCAACTTCAATCAAATCGCCGCTCACAACATCACAAAACGATTCGGCGGGCTGACGTTTATATTTCTCAATTTTTTGTTCAATAACTTGTCCGCGATTTCCGGCAATTTGTGCTGTTGCGTTTTCATTCCGAACAAGTTTATAGATTTTTCGTTCAATTTTAGCTTCAAGACCGGTTTTTTGTATCGGGTCTTCCAAAGTGAAATTTTCAAGATAAACGTTTGCATAAAGCGGATTTTGACCGCGTTTCCGTAACTCAATTTTATGCGTTCCCGTCTGTACGGTATCGCCTTCAAGAATCAACGTCTTATCAGCGGTCAAAAAGTTTTCCGGCGTCAATTCGACCGACTTTTTCACTTCACCGTCAAACAAAATGTCAACCGTCATATTCGGTGTGTCTTCGCCGGTTGCGTTCAAAAATTCGGCAAACGCTTCAATACAAATCGCCGTGTCGCGTGTTGAATTCCAGTACGTTGCGTGACGGCGATTATTGAGCAAATATTTCACCAAACGCGGCGCAACCGGACTCTTGGGATTTGTCCGCATTAAAAGTTTCAAATAATACGCTTGCGTTTCAAATTCACTGCCGTGCCACGCCCACCAACACCAACCGGAGTAATTGTTCAAATTTAAATACGCCGTTTGGTTTTCATCATCCTGAACAAGATATTGTTCAATAATTTTGACGCACGCTTCGATTTTTTCTTCGTCGCCGTTCAACGTCCATTTTTTCAGAGCGATTCCGAACATTGCCGCGCCGTAAGGTGAAAGTTTACCGCGATCACGCCAGAGATATTCGCGCATTTTTGTCATTTCCGTATCCATAAATCCCATACGATCTTCTAATTCCGCCAAGACCATGACAACAAAGGCGTCCGTTTCATCGGCTTGTAATTTTGTACGTTTTTCTTTCTTTTCCTCATCGGAAAGCAAAGAGTTGTTCAGCAATTCGGCTTGTTCTTTTTGGTAACGATATAACCAATCTCTGCCGCGATTCAAAACACCGGAATCAACCGCAACATCATTTTGTTGCGATAATTTTAGACCGTGAAGAACGAGAGCCGTCAGATGAGCGGAACTGTGTTCACCGTAACCGCTGAACCAACCCCAGCCGCCGTCATTGTTTTGCATCGCCGTTAATTTTGTAACTCCGTCGCGAACCATTTCCGTAACTTGTTCTTTGTCATAGACCGGACTGATTTTCCGTGCAATCGCCCAATTTTGACCGCCTTCAACCGGAAGACGTTGACCGTCCGCCAGCAATTTATGAACAATGACGGTCGGCAAAAAACGGTTGAGTGTTTGTTCCGTGCAGCCGTAAGGATAATCGACAAGATACGGTAACGCTTCAATCATCGAAGCGGCAAGCGTTGGTGAAAAACGTACCGTTAATTTCGTCTGTTCCGGTTTGCGTTCCGCCGGAACATGGATTGAAATTGTTTCGGAATTTTTTTCAGGAGCAATATACGCTGAGAAAGATTCCTGTTTCAACATTCCGTGAACATAAACCGGTAACGTTTTTTCCATCGCGTCTGATTCTTCATCGGTCAACGCTTTCATTCGAATCACAGTATTGCCGGCGATTTTCGCTTCGACAAGCCAATCAATTCGTGCTTCGCTGTTTGGTGCGATTTTGATTTTCTCCGGATTTTGTGTACCGGTAATCAAATGATCGTCAATTTCCAAAACAACCTGAACTTCTTTTTCCGTTTTCAAATAATTATGTACGTTTGCCGTAAACAAAACTTTGTCTTTTTCGATCAAAAATCGCGGCGTTTGCATTCGAAGAATCAGGTCTTTGCGGGTAATCACTTCCGTATTACCGTAACCGACACGTGTTCCGGTTGCCATTGTCCAGACGTTGATTTTCCAAGTTGTCAACGATTCCGGCATATCGAGTTCAATTTTCGCAACACCTTTTTCATCTGTTTCCAATGTTCCAACCCAAAGAGCAGTATCAGCAAAATTTTTACGAATCGCCGGTTCAATCATGTTTTTTGGAACACGCAATGTTTCCATTCTTTTAAATATTGTTCCTTCGTCAAAGATACCGTCGCTGTCGCTGGTAACAGCCTTGAAACTGTTCAAGGCACCGCTGGCAAATGCAGCAGTCTCGCCGTTTACAGAATCCATTCCCACTGTAATTTTACTAAAAACCGGTCGTAGTTTAAGTGTGTGTTCAGCATCAATTCCGCGGCTACTGGAACTTGCATCACTCACATTTCCAGACCCTGACATGTAAAAATGATCTGGTACGATAATGCCGTCGAAAAGACCGAGATTACTCATATTGGGTTTATTGGGATCAGGCATGGGATAAAAATATTGCGACAAATTCGACGCCGAATAAATGTGATGATAACGCCGCCATTTCCAGAAAAATTCTTTAATATCGCCGACATTGGAACCGCTGGAAATATATTCGACCGATTTATCATAAATTGAAACGGTAATTTGTCCGGTAACAGGTTTGCCGTTCAAATCAGTTACGATAAGTTCTGCCGTTGCTTTTTCATTCGGTTTATAAGTTTCGGCGGACGGTTTGACTTCGACATTCAACACTTTTTTTTGCGGCGGGACAACAATCTCTTTTGTTTCGTTAATCACTTCACCGTTGGAAATGGTCAACGCTTCGACAAAAAAATTCGGCATATCACGAAGTTCCACGGGAATTGAAATTTCGTGCGATTTTCCATTCAACCGTAACAGTTGCGGTTTGCGAACGATACTGTTTGCCGCTCTCATAAACAGAATCACAAACGAATCTTCACGTTTCGTGTTAATTCTTAGCGTAACATTTTCACCCGGCGCAAATTCCGCCTTGTCGGGAATCAGTTCGAGTGCATTGTACTTAAAAGAATCGGAAACATTATGCAACGAATTTTCCGTATTATTGTGCGAATAAACATTAAAAACATAACCGCCTTCCTGATCATTTAACGTACATAAAATTCGGTATTGTCCCGCTTCGGCGGCGTTGAGAGACAATTGCGCTGTGCCGTCTTCGTTAAATGGAACAGTTTCGGAGTGAACTTCGTTTTCACGGACAACTGTTTGTGTGTTATCGTTATTATAATTAATTTTGTACAATTTTACTATCCCG
>JAISBG010000412.1 GCA_031266315.1 Planctomycetaceae bacterium
CAATAACATACAATCCGCATACAATGCCGTTTCGTAAACCTGATATTCCGAAACGATAAAATCTTTTCGTAACACCGGTAACCGGCAACTCTTTCGCGCCGCAATGAGATCTTCCAACGAACCGGAAAAATAATGCGGTTCCGTCAACACGGAAAGACAAGCGGCTCCGCCGATTTCATATTCTGTTGCGCAAACAACCGGATCAAGATCAGACGCAAATAAACCCTTAGACGGACTACCGCGTTTGATTTCTGCAATTATTGCTGCGGTATTGAGTGATGATTGGATTTTATTTTGCAATGCCGCGCGAAACGACCGAAAATCCGTGCGTTCCCGATATTGAGTGCGTAATTCGGTTTCCGAAATTATTTTCGTTTCATAATCCATTCGGCGGGAAATAATAATTTCATTGAGAATATCCATTTTGTACTCTATTTTGTTATGATTATATTGGGTATTTTTCAAAATAATTGAAACTGTAATTATCCGTCGAAATTTTACGTTATTCATTTGTTGGTTCTGATTTTAGGAACGAAAAGAAAATGCGCAACAGATCATTGGCTTGTTCTGTTGTCATATTTTTCGTGTCATATCGTAAAATCAAACGAAGTTGATTGGCATACGTTAACGCAGAAAAAGAAATAAGCGTGCCGGAACGAATCGGCGGAGCAGCATCAATCTCTTCCAGAACCGCATTGCCAATAAAAAGACGACCATCGTGCCGACGCATAAACGGTAACGATTCAAAAATTCTGCCCAAATTAGACAACACCGCTGTTGCACGACATTTCTGTGATTTTAATTCGTAATTGATTCCGCCGGGTAAACGATCACGTATTTTCAGACTCAATAATAAAATATGTTTTTGCTCCGTTCGTTTAATCCAATCCGTTTCCTGATGAATTTGTTTCAATAATCGATCCGGATCAGAAAAATCCCGTTCTTTTCGATCCAAAAAAAGCATCGTAACAGCATTGGCAGCCGGCATATTTTTAAGTGATTCCGTTCTGAGATTCATTGGCACAGAAATTCGTAAACAAGGATTCCCATGAGGAACAAACCATTTTTTCCGCCAAACACCCATCGTTAGGAATAAATCACAAAGCAGCAAATCATTAACCGTAACATCATTTTGTTTTGCCCTGTCAAAATAATTCTGTGTTTCTTCTCGTGTTAGTTCGTCCGCACAAAACGCCAGATAATCTTTTGCCGGAATGTTGGTATTCAACGGAACATGCGGAGCAAGCGGTGTTGGAAATCGGAACAATAATTGATAAGTTGTTACCGCAGACGAAAAGAAAAAACGAAAATATTTTTTTAACGTTAATCCGGTCGAACCGCGTTGCAACAATAATTCAGGATCAAGATTGCGCGGATTTTCCGGCGGCACATCGCCTTGAAAACGAATCACGTAATCGGACAAAATGTCTGCAATAACCTGCATTTCGCCAATTCCGTCCGAAACACTATGATGAAACTGAAATAAAACCGAAGTTTGATTTCTTTCTTCAACAAAATAGACCTTAAATCCGGGTTCGTTGAAAAGATGAATTGCCTCCGGATTCGGATACCGTGCCGCAATCGGTCCTCGAATTTTACGAATGAAAACGGGACAATCGACTTCTTCCCAGAAAAAATGTCCCCGCTGATCCTGACGGACAATACTTCGTAACATCGGATGATAACGAACAACCGTAGTGATTGATGCTGCAAAGTAACTAAAATTCAAACGTCCCGAAAAAAGCAAAAATCGAAACGAATCCATCGGATATGCCGGTTTATCGTCCAAGAGCATGTACTTTTCAAAGATCGTGAACGGAATCGACATAATACGATTGTTAGGAAAAAGAGGTTAATAATCGTTCAAAAATTTATTGTAATAAATTGTAATAATTTAAAGTGTCAATAAATAGGTAAGTATCTATTTTATTTGTATCTGTTTTTGTAACTTCCGTGAAGTATTCCATCGCTCCGCAAGGAACAATAAATAGTTGCAAATATTTTATAAGGAATCAAATTTTTCCAACGGTCCAACTGTTACGAGTAAGTGATCGTTGAGCGGATATTTTTTCAGGACGGCTTCAACATTGTCAAGTGTAATTCGGCGGATTTCTTCAAGGTCTTGCCGGATAGTCCGGTATTGTCGGTGAACCGTCCATTCTCCGCCAATAGAAAATAATCGTCCGCTGGGGCGTTCGTTGGCAAGAACAAGCCGTGACAGAATTTTGTTTTTGGAGCGGTCAAGTTCTTCCTGAGTTAAACAGTTTAATGTCATTTCGTCGTAGATTTTTCGTGTTCGGTCAAGAACTTCTTCAGCGTATTCCGGTTCACTGGAAAGACCTGTTACAAAAAAACCGTTGTCGAAAAATTCGTTGGTTCCCAGTTCCGCCGAATCCGCAACACCGGAATCAACAAGTTCCCAATAAAGACGACTACCAACATCATCACCAATCATATTGGCAATCATTCCGGCAACAAAACGATCCGCGTCTCCGGCAGACGGCGCATCGGACAACAGTAATGTATATTGTTGTGCGGCGGATTCCTTGAATATCCGGTGAAAACCGCGATGTCCGCGAACACGCCGCAATTCCGGTTTCTTTTTTTCAACGGCTGTATTTTGTAACAATTTCCAATGTCCGCAAACCGATTCGGCTTTTCGTACAAATTGATCAAAATCAAGCCGCCCTGTTCCAATTAACACAATATTTTCAGGACAATATTGTTCTTCGAGATAACAGCGAACCTGATCAATAGCAAGGTTGGAAACACTTTCGATTGTTCCAAGAACACTGTTGGCAAGCGGATGACCTGCAAAAAATAATTCACGGCTTTTATCGTCGGCTCCAAACGGCGGTTGATCGTCGTACATTCGGATTTCTTCCAAAATGACCTGCTTTTCCGTTTCAAAATCATCTTGCCGCAAGGCAGGACGTAAAAGATTGCCAAGCAACTCAACCGCATCGCCCAGTAATTCAGGAAGAAGCGATGCGAAAAAAACAGTTTGCTCTTCCGTAGTAAAGGCGTTGGCATCAGCACCAATTTCATCAAGCCGACGATTAACCTCTTCCGCAGTCCGGTTTTCGGTTCCTTTGAAAGCGATGTGTTCAAGAAAATGGCTAACTCCGGCAATCTCCGGCGTTTCATTGCGTGAACCGGTATTCACAAAAAATCCAAACGAAACGGAATATGCCGCCTCATTGATTTCCGCGATCACTTCAAGACCGTTATCAAGTTGTGTTTTCCGAAATTGCATTGCCAAAAACCAATCATTATCCTTTTTGTAATTATTCAGTGGAATTTTCGTATTTTTAACGCGAAAATTGGTAGGCGATCCCTTCGCTGAAGGGTCGCGCCGGTTGAGTCATTATTGATTCCAAAACGGAAGGCAACACAAATAGCCTTCATTAATCCGGTTCACTGTCGGCGAGTACGCCGACGCGACCTTTTAGCAAAAGGTCGCCCACCTCTTGAGTTTTATTCATAAAGTCGGTTAATGAAAATTCCACTAAATAATTACCAATTTTTAATTCATTCCGAGTTGTTTTTCGATTTTTTCGATTTTATTGATACGTTTTTCGTGTCGTCCGCCGTCGAAGGGAGAAGTGAGCCAAATTTCGATGATCCGGTGAATCGTCCCTTCGTCAAGCATATCTCCTGAGAGACACAGAACATTTAAATCGTTATGACGGCGGCTTAGTTCGGCTGCCAGTTCGTCAATAATCGGAGCGGCACGAACTCCGGCGAATTTGTTTGCCGTAATACACATTCCAATACCTGTTCCGCAAATTAGGATTCCGCGATCTATTTCATGCCGACTCATCCGTTGTGCCACTTCCGACGCCACATCAGGATAATCAACAGGTTGCTTTTCCTCCAACGAAGGACCAAATTCCCAAACCGTATGCCCCAACTGACGGAGAAACTCCGCAATTTTCATACGTACAGAAATCCCATGATGATCACTTCCAATCGCAATTTTTAACGACATATAAATTTGTAAATTATTGATTAAGGGTTTATGATTTGGTAATTATTTGTGGAATTTTCGTTAAAGGTAGGCGACCTTTCGCTGAAAAGTCGCGTCGACGTACTCGCCGACTGTGAACCCGATTTAACGACGGCAAATGGTATTGCTTTCCGTGTTGGAGTCAAATTGCCATCTGGAAACAGGGGGCAAAGTCGGCTAACGCCGACGCAACCTTTTAGCAAAAGGT
>JAISBG010000413.1 GCA_031266315.1 Planctomycetaceae bacterium
TGCGCCGGTTGAGTTTGCATTGACTCCAAAGATGGAAAGCAATACTATTTGCCATTGTTAATCTGGTTCACTGTCGGCTAACGCCGACGCGATGTTTTAGCAAAACATCGCCCACCTTATGATTACCTATGAAATATTACCTATTATTTGACGATCTCGGTGGGAAACACCCAATCCGGTAGAATCAGCAATTCCTCTTATCGCGTTTCGGCAAGGAAAACTCGCATGGAATGGGGAATAAATTTTATTGCGGTATTGAGATTGGGTTTTGGTCCAGTTCCTTCTGGAAAAATATCGTTGGGCGCGGCAGACGAAGTGTCAAGAAAAAGTCGCCATGAAAATTTTTGGCACACCGCCGGAAAACAAAATTCACGCGGCTCCCAACTGCCATGGAACATCATCAAAAGATGATACAACGAACCTTCATGTTCTGTTGTCGGCGGAACTGCAGCAATCAAGCAAGTTAAACTTCGGTCAAGACTGTTATTCCAAGGCACCGCACCGCCCAGCGCTCCGTACCAACTAATATCCGGTAATCCGTTTGATGTTTTCGGTTGACCCGTCATAAAATACGGTTGCCGTACCGCAACTTCTTTTTTACGGAACCGAATCAGTTCCCGAACAAAACGCCGAATATCACCATGCCGTTTGAGAAGATGCCAATCAAACCACGAAATCGCATTGTCCTGACAATAGGCATTATTGTTACCGCGTTGTGTTCTGCGGACTTCATCTCCGGCGGAAAGCATCGGAACTCCTTGACTCAATAACAAGGTCGCCATCATGTTTTTGATCAGACGATTTCGTACGGGTTCAATTTCACGGTTTGTTGTCGGTCCTTCCGCCCCGAAATTACAACTGCAATTATTGTTTTCACCGTCACGGTTTTGTTCGCCGTTTTCTTCGTTGTGTTTGTAATTGTACGAGACCAGATCATTCATGGTAAAACCGTCGTGGGCGGTTACGAAATTGATACTGTTTTGCGGATGCCGTCCGCTGTGGGAATACAAATCGCTTGACCCGGAAAGGCGAGTTGCCAACGCTCCCGTCATATTTTGATCGCCGCGCCAGAAACGCCGAATATCGTCGCGATATTTTCCGTTCCATTCCGCCCAGCGTTGCGACCCGAAACCGTAAGCCCCAAACGAACCTACCTGATACGCTCCGGCAGCATCCCACGCCTCCGCAATAATTTTCGTATCGGCAAGCAGCGGGTCTTCCGAAATTTGTTCGATTAACGGCGGATTCGCTTGAAGATTCCCCGATTGGTCGCGGCTCAAAATAGACGCTAAATCAAACCGGAAACCATCAATATGATAATTGTGTACCCAATGACGAAGGCAATTAAAAATCATTTCACGGACAATCGGATGATTCCCATTCACCGTATTACCGCAACCGCTGTAATTTTTGTAATACAGACCGCGATCAAGCATGTAATAAATCTGATTGTCAAGTCCTTTGAAACTGAGTGTCGGACCAAATTCATTGCCTTCACAGGTATGATTGAACACGACATCAAGAATCACTTCGATTCCCGCCTGATGAAAAGCACGAACCATTTCCTTAAATTCGCGGACTTGCGCCCCGGGTTCTCCGCCGTAAGCATAACCGCGATGCGGCGCAAAAAACGCCATCGTGTCATAACCCCAATAATTTTTGATTTGCAATTCCTTGCCGTTGCAACCGTTGATTGGAAATTCATGAATCGGCATCAACTCAACCGCCGTAATTCCCAAATCTTGCAAATACGGAATTTTTTCAATCAAACCAAGATAGGTTCCGGGACGAGTTGTTTCACTGGACGGCGATTGCGTAAAACCGCGAACATGGAGTTCATAAATAATTGATTTCGAAAGATCATGCCGGACATGCCGATCACCTCGCCAATCAAAATCATCGTCATCAATAACAACACATTTCGGTGGTCGAATGATACCGTCCGAAGAAGGTAAAAAAGTTCCGGCAAGAGCTTTGGCGTAAGGATCAATCAGTCGGGCACGTCCATCGAAACGGAGACCTTTTTCCGGTTCAAACGGACCTTCCGCTTGAAAATGGTAAAGTTGTTTGGCTTGCAGCCCTTTGACAAACAACGACCAAACATGTCCCCAACGATTTTCTTCACGGTTAAACTGAATAACATCCGATGGTTCCAAGTCGGTAACCTTTTCATATAACAGCAGTTTCATTGCTTTTGCCAACCGGCTGACAACAACAAATTGAACACCGTTATCGTGTAAGATGGCACCGCATGGAAGCGGGTGCGTGAACCGCATTACAGGAGGAGGATCAATCATATTCGACAACTCGAAAGGTGTCTTCCGGAAAAAAAAGTCAAGATTATACCGATTGCTTCTTTTTCCATTGGAAATTGTTGATAAAGGGAACATTGAAATAACCTGTTTTCTAAATTATTATAATACCTAAAAAAGACACAATACAAGAAAAGAACGGTTTTTCTATAAAATGGGAAACCGTTTGCGACCCCAAGATTCTATTTTGGCGGGAAGTAAGGACGTGATTTCGGTAGGCGATTAACATATTCGGTCAACTGTTTGTTTCGGCGAATTAGGAATCGATGTTTAGAAGGATCTGTCCGACTATGATAAACGGTTCCAGTTTACTATTCCTACTCATTTTAACATCCCGTAATCTTTGCTCAATTTAAGAATTTTACTGATTATTAGGGAATCATTTCGGTTATACGGAGATTTTTAAACGCGAAACATCGTGAAAAAGGTGGGCGATCCCTTCGCTGAAGGGTCGCGCCGGTTGAGTTATTAACTAACTCCAAAACGGAAGGCAACACCATTTACCGTTGTTAATCTGATTCACTGTCGGCGAAAATGGGTGGGCAACCTTTCGCTATTTGCTAAAAAGTCGCGTCAGCGATAGCCGACTTGTACCCTGTTCCGGCTAGCAATCAGATTCTCAAATGGTTGGCAACACAAAATTGCCGTTGTTAATCTAGTTCACTGTCGGCTAACGCCGACGCAACCGTTCAGCGAACGA
>JAISBG010000433.1 GCA_031266315.1 Planctomycetaceae bacterium
ATGTAGTCTTGGTTTTCTTTTTGAAGATCGGATATGTTGAAAGTTGTTTGGTTGCCGTCAGGTTTTTCGAGCGTTACTGTATTTTTGTCAACTGAAATTAATTTTGCAGGTGTTTGGAAAATTCCGTCTCGTGATTGCCACATTGGATATACCGAAACAATTTTAAAATCCACAAAACGGAATATGACGATCACAGCAACACAGAGCATTGTTCAAGAACGAAATCTATCGCTATATCGGCTATGGTTTATTATTCAATATCGTCTCCTATAGGATCATGTCTATTTTGTTCCTCCAATTGTTTTTTTCTCTGCTCTTCGTTGTTGGCTGGTAATTCGTCAACTATTCCGCCGTATATGCGAAGAATTTTGTCCTTTCCCTCTCGATGTAATTTTCTAGCATAATCCCAATCATCTTTGCAAAATTCATACTTCTTATGATCGATTCTTTGCCCATCTTCGTGTTCCAGAGTTACTGTCTCATTAATATCATTTTGAATTATATATTCCGCGCGAAACATTACTTTACCATTTCGACCATGCCATTGACGAAACCTTGTATTGTAATCGGCTTTGGCTTTTTCTCTTATCGCGAGTTTTTCTTTCCATGCCGGAGGTAATTCAGTTACACCTTTAGGCAAAACGATTGTTTTACCATCAGATTCGTATATTTCTGCCCTAAGCCAATTGACCATCGGGTCTGATTCTTCCCCAGTGGGAATGAATTTCCTCATTGTGGGCGTATGGAAAAATAAATAAATACCTGTCTTTGAAATAAAACCGACCGTGTCAGTTTTCCATCGATCATTATTGAATAAGTTTTGTTGCTCATGAATACGACGAATATTGGGATCATCAGGTACATTAGTGATAACAAATCCTTCTTTGCCAACACCACCACCGGACAAATTGAATGCTGTTGCGAGTTCGTCAATTGTTTTGTAATCGTAATTTATCGTATCAAACAACAACTTCGCAAGATCGCTTTTCTGTATTCCAATCTCAGGAATAAAATTACGAAGTACCAGATGAAGCATCACACCACGATCACCTTGGTTCAAATTGATTGTCATATCATTTACTTTCCAGTCCCAATACAATCTGTCCGAAAATTTTGATTTAAGTTCCAAATTGTACTTCGATGGTTTCATCTTATCCAATGCAACTGTAGGATGAATATTTTTTTTCAAAAACCTATTGACATCATACCGAAACTTGCGACGAATTTCAGACGAAAGAACTTTATCACCGAATTCTTGCGACGAATTTATTGGTGCTGGACTAGCAACCCTATAAAGAAGAAACTTGTATTTCTCATCAGGAAACTCCAAATTACCTTCCATATTGTCGAAATATTGACAATATGATTCTGTTGTCATTGACAAAATTGCGAACATTATTATCAACACATACATAACGCTTGCTTTAATAACACACATTTTTATTCCTCATTTTTAACGGACATCAATTATATTACAATGGTCACTGATAAACATTATTACACTCTTGTAATACACAGATATTAATATATTTGTAAAACGATTGTAACTATTCAGAGGAATTTTTCGCGGTTTGTTTTTTGATGTAGTCTTGATTTTCTTTTTGGAGATCGGATAAGTTGAAAGTTGTTTGCTTGCCGTCAGGTTTTTCGAGCGTTACTGTATTCTTGTCAACTGAAATTAATTTTGCGGGTGTTTGGAAAATTCCGTCTCGTGATTGCCACATTGGATAATCTGGATCGTTTCCATACAAACGCTGCTCTAATATTTTTGCGTTTACTTCGTCTTTTGTCGAACGCCATCCAATACGAATTGGAAATGGTTCGCTTGACACAGTTTGTTCTTTGCCTGTCGAATCTATAATCTTTCTTGTTACAATAAGTCCGTAAATACCGTCTGTTGACATGTCAAAAATACGATTCAACACAATCACAGACTCTGCGGTTTCTTCGTTGGAGTTCACTGCAACAGTAGGTTTTGGCGTTTTACTTTTTTCGGCTAAAAGTTTTTTACCGTAAAGCGTGAAAGCAACCTTTTGAACATCGCTTTTATCTTCCGCCGCAGGTTTGCGGAAATCAAGATTATCACCGGGTGTCAATAAAACCAATTCATAAACATCAAATACATTCTTACCGTCAACAATCATTGACAACGTACCATCTGAAACATTCTTTGTCGCAACATTAAGATAAACAGGTCCGTAATCCTCATAATGCTGTTTATCCGTAACAAGCGAAATCGAAACCCCATGCGAAGATTTGGAATAAACACGCGGCAAATTCGCTTGAATTACTTTAGAAAGATCGACCAACCTACTATCGACAGTCAATTTAATCGCACTTGATGACACAAAAATCAATTCCCCCGTTTTGTCGTCATACACAATAGGAAGTTTAAGAAAAAATGAATATTCTCCGTCGAGCGTAAAATCGTAAACATTGTTCAAATTGTTAAAAATATATTTTTTAATATCATTTGCCTTCAATCTCTTTTTTCTTGCAACATCGAACCATCTTGGGTGATCTTGAAAATTACGTAACATAATATTCGATCGGTCCAATGTCGTTAACATTGCCGGATGCGAATTGAAATATGTGTTCGCTGACAGTAGATCATACGAATCAAGTGTAACAGGAATTGTGTGTCCTGATATATTTTGAGCAAAAAATTGTGCAGTGAACACTTGACATGGAGCAATTTTATCCGTACCTAGTTCACCCCACATTTGGCAATAATTTTCTAGTTGATCAAAATTAGATTTCTTCCCACCATCAGTTTGTGCCAACCCAATACTACAGGTTACCAACACCAACACAAAAAACACATCCCACCCTAAAAAACAAAAAATTCTTTGCATCATTTTTCAGTTCCGCGAATTTTGAAACGGTTTTAGTAGAAAACTAGCGTAAATGTTACGACTATTTTATCGGTCTGTCTCTTGTGTGGAATTTTTTTGTGTTTGTTTTTTGATGTAATCTTGGTTTTCTTTTTGGAGATCGGATATGTTGAAAGTTGTTTAGTTGCCGTCAGGTTTTTCGAGTGTCACTGTATTCTTGTCAACTGAAATTAATTTTGCGGGTGTTTGAAAAATTCCATCTCGTGATTGCCATATTGGATAATCTGGATCGTTTCCGTTCTAGCGTTTTCTTAATGGGGTTACCTCAAAGTCGGTTTCTAACAATTTTAATTTTACGATAACTCTTTGGAAACCTATTGAATGTATTATTTTTTTATATTTTGTTCGAGAGGTTTACCGTTTGGGTCGAGAGGTATTATTTTTTTGTCTAATTCAATCCAACCAATAAGTCGCCCTTTGACATTATCGCCGACAACTCTCATCGGATAAGGATCACGCGGTACAATATTCACTATCCGTAATCCAAATGACTCGCAGTTTAGTGATTCCGGCCAATGACCTAAATTCAGGCTACTACCATGGGTTCCAGTGTGTGGTTTCATTGTAGGATTATCACGGTTTGTTGCTTTGAAAAATTGTACAATATCTCCTTTGTGATACCAAGCTGACACTTTGTTTTCCAGCGGTTCTTGACAGTCCATTTTAGGTATGTACGTAATCTTAAC
>JAISBG010000478.1 GCA_031266315.1 Planctomycetaceae bacterium
TTCACTGTCGGCGAGTACGCCGACGCGACCTTTCAGCGAAAGGTCGCCCACCTGATAATTGCCTATTTTTAACGAAAATTCCGTTGAAATATTACAGAATTTTAATTTCTTCTTCGGTCAATTCGTATAATTCGTACACTAATTGATCAATTTTGTAATCGGTTTTGGTGATTTGTTTTTTCAGGTTTCGGCATGTTGATTGGTAATCGTTAAAAATTTTTTCCCAATCGTTTTGTTGTTTCAGCGGAATGGAGATTTTTTGTTTCGATAGTTCCGCCGCAAATTGCGTCATGTCTAACTCGTCGAATCGCTTTAATGTTTCCGTTATCCGAACACCTTGCAAATGATTCTGAACATAATGAGAAAATTTGATACGCTCTTCAAAAAGTTGCGGAGATATTTTTTCTCGCTTAACCGACAATTCCGCAAGTTTATCCCGATATTGATGAAACGTTTCGGGACACGGCAAATTTAATATCATCTCTTTTGTAAACGTAACACCGCTATTATAAGTTGCGCCGCGGTATTTTTTCCCAATGTAATAAATGGCGAACCTTGAATTTAACAACGCCATTACCGCACGCAATTTCGTAACATTATCTTTGTCGTCAAGAATAATCATTGTCGATTTACCCGGAATAATAATTCCCTTTTCATCAAGGCAAACATCCAGCAAGGTTATTCCTTTGACGAGTAATTTAGGACGAACACTCTTTTGTCTATACGAATTTGTAAAATAATTAAAAAATTTACTTTTATCAACCACCGGTTTTTTATATTTATCTTTCAAATAAGTCATCTCCGCAAGTCCCCATAACGGAATATATTTGGTAATCGTACCGGTATTTATTATTTTAAGATCAACATCGGAGCAAAATTCCCGATCCTCAATAAGCGGTTTTAATTTGTAACAATCCGAAGCCGCACAAGCATTTTCGCACGAAATACCGGAAATTCCGCTAACCGTACTTTTAACATGCCGAATTTTTTTAACAAAATCAATCGAATCCGCCAACAGCCAATCCAAATGATATGGTAACGGAATTTCTGATTTCTTGGTATTTCCGAGAATCGTGATTTTATTGCCTTTCATTCTGGCGGTTTGTATTTCCGCCGAATCTTTCGTATCCGCTCCGATAATAACCGCATCAACCGTTGCGTCCGAAAAAACATTTCTGCCGCAATCCGTCAGGAAAATAAATTTATGAAACATTCCCCGACGAATTGCGTTACCATAAGGTTTAACAAGCCATTTGTCGGATGTAATCATTGACATAAGTCCGCCGCTCTTCAGTAATTCAAAAGCACGTTCCAAAAAAGCAATATACAAATCCCAATTACCACGCGTGTATTGCATTTTTTGCGACAAATAATTACGTTGGTCAATCAAACCGGCGTTGACCATTGTTTCCGAATCAACATACGGCGGATTTCCAACAACAACATCAAAACCGCTGTTTTGGGCGGTGTTGTTGAATATGTGCGGAAATTCCTTGTGCCAGTCAAACGCTTTGTCGGAATCAATTTTCGGATCGGAAATTAACGAGTTGCCGCATTTAATATTGGCGTCAAGAAAATTAAGTTTGCAGTTCGGTTCTGCCATGCGTAACAATAACGCTAATTTCGTAATCTCAACACTTTCCTCATTGATGTCAACTCCGAAAAGATTATTTTCCAGAATTGATTGTTCGCATTCGGAAAAGACCGTTGAACAACCAAAAATTTGTGCGGTTATTCGGTCAATAAAAAGATGCTCACCCTTCAAAAAATCCAACGCCGCATTCAAAAATGCACCGCTTCCACATGCCGGATCACAAACCGAAAGCGACAAAAGCCATTGACGATAGGCTTCTAATTTTTCAAGCGTTGGATTCGTTGTAACTTTTTTTTGCTTTTTACTGTTTGATTTATTATTGTTCGTCTTTCTGTTCGATTCTATTAGAACAAACGATTCTTTTTTGTCCAAACCAAGTTCCGACTTCTTTTCCGTACATAATTTGCCAAGAGTATTTTCAATAATGTACGAAGTAATTCGTTTTTCCGTGTTAAAAATACCGTTTTGTTTACGCTTAATTTTGGTGTTTAACGCCGGAGGAATTTTGTTATTGAGAGCAGTTTCAATCTTTTCACGAATAGTTTCATCATCAATAAGATTTACGTACCAATTACGAAACGTATGAATTTTTTCAATATTTGATTCAATATTGTTTTGTAGAAAAATGTGCGGAAACATGTTGTATCCAATTTAACTGTAATAATTATTTTTACAAATTCAGTGCATTAATAGTAGTTGGGCATAGACAATATAAGTTATAATAATTTGCCGGTTGACGCATGGAGATCAAGGTTAAATAGATAAGAATATACAAAAATTATCAAATTCATACAAGAGTAATTTTCCTAATTTTACCGGATTAGGTCTCCAAGCATTGACAAGTTCGTTTTAAACACGAAACACACGAAAAGAGGTAGGCTATTTATCAAAAAGCCCGCTGGGTGGTTGCGCCGGTTGAGTTTTACTCGACTCCAAAACGGTTGGCAATACAATTTACCGTCGTTAATCTGGTTCACTGTCGGCTAATGCCGACGCGACCTTTTAACAAATAGCAAAAGGTTGCCCACCTTATGATTGCCTGCCGTTAACGAAAATTCCGACACGAAACAAATTCCCCCGTTTTCTTTTTTTGGAGAAATTCTTGATTTCGACCGGCGATTTGGAAAGATAGAAAACGACAATTCTTTCCGTCTTGAAAATGTTCCGCCCGGTGAATATAAAATCTTCGTCGAATTGTGTCAAATACTTGTAGATAAAAAACGACCGGAACCAACTACCCGCGTACTACCGAACACCGGTAGAGAATTGATTGTTATTGTTCCAGACCAAAAGACCGATGAACCGATTGACTTGGGAACCATCGAAATTCCCATAACTTCCTATTTACATTAAATTTATGGCAATAAACAAACGGCAAACACGAAAAAATACCTTATTATTGTAAAAAAACATAATTATTTAGAGGAATTTTCGTTAAATATGACGGCAATCGTCAGATAGGCAATCTCTTGAGATTTGTCCATAAATGTCGATTAATGAAAATTCCGCTGAATAATTACATTTTTAAAAAAAAAATTCCCTACATTGTTTTTCCCCCCCTCTTGCCTTTTTTTTGAAAAAGGTTAATATTTTATTTTCATATTTTCGATCCCTGGTAGCTCAGTTGGTTAGAGCGGCGGACTGTTAATCCGTAGGTCGAAGGTTCGAGTCCTTCTCGGGGAGCTGTGAAGGGAAAATTCGATAATTTTGGGTCGGTTTTCCAACGCGACTTCATAAAAATCCGTCAGTCCTTTTCTACAAGGACTGACGGATTTTTTATTTTCTGGACTTCTAAATTATCTATTTTAACA
>JAISBG010000876.1 GCA_031266315.1 Planctomycetaceae bacterium
ATGAAATTGACAATACCGGAAAAACAATATTCACTCCCATGAGTGTAATAAAAAATTATAAATTGACAATGACCTCTCAAAAAATGATTTTTTAGAGATGCCCACCTATTATTTGATGATTCCGGTGGGAAACACCTAATCCGGTAGATTCTGCAATTTTCTATTGCCCTTACAGGGCGAAGGAAATTTTCACAATAGTTACGTGAATAGGTAAATTAAATAGACAGTTATCGACATCGTTATCCGACGTCGCCCAGATTGAGAACTGCTCCGTAACGTCCGAGCATTTGGCGGCGGAGTTTGGCGTGTTCCGGTTGCGCTAAACCGGGATCGGTAAGCACCATATCGGTTGCGTCTTGCCGCGCTTCGTACAGAATTTCCTTGTCCCGCACCAAATCCGCAACACGGAACGGCGGCATTCCGTGTTGCTGAGTACCAAACAAATCACCCGCACCACGAATTTCAAAATCTTTTTCCGCCAGTTTAAATCCGTCCGATAATTTCACAAACGCCTGTAACCGTTTTTGCGATTCTTCCGTAACAGCATTACAAAATACCGTACAATATCCCGGATTGCCGCCGCGCCCGATTCTGCCGCGAAGTTGATGTAATTGCGATAACCCGAAACGTTCCGCACTTTCAATCGTTAGTAAGTTCGCGTTCGGAACATCCACACCAACCTCAATAACTGTTGTCGCAATCAAAATTTGAATCTCACCTGTACGAAAATCGAACATAATTTTTTCTTTTTCCGCAGCAGGCATCCGACCGTGAATAATACCAAGCCGGATTTCTTTGAGAAGACCGGTTGATAATTGTTCATAAACTTCCTGAAGACTTCGCGCGTCGAAATTTTCCGACTCTTCAACCAACGGTACCACCACATAACCTTGCCAACCGTCTTCGGTAACTTTCCGCGCAACAAAATCCCACCACGCGGTACGGCGTTCAGGTTCGGCAAGATAGGTTGTAACTTTTTGTCTGCCCGGCGGCATTCCGTTCATAATTGACACGTCAAGATCACCAAACAACGTCATCGTAACACTTCGCGGAATAGGTGTTGCCGTCATCACAAGATAATGCGGATCAAATTTTCCGCCGGTTTTCAAAACAGCACGTTGAAGAACTCCAAACTTATGTTGTTCGTCAATCACGACAAGCCCAAGTTTTTGAAATGAAATTTCATTCTGAATAATTGCCTGCGTTCCAACAACAATCTGAGCCGAACCTGTTGCAATATCTTGCAAAATACAGGCGCGTTCATTGGACTTCTGACCGCCGAATAACGGTACAATTTTAACCTGACTGTTTTCGAGCATTCGGGTTAACGTTCGCAAATGTTGCCGCGCCAACACTTCGGTCGGTGCCATAAACACCGCCTGATGACCATTCGCAACCGCAAGAAGCATCGCGTAAACCGCAACAACCGTTTTACCGCTGCCGACATCGCCCTGTAACAACCGGTTCATCGGAACCGGACGCGACATATCGTTTACAATTTCTTTGATCACCCGTTCCTGCGCTTTGGTCAGTGTGAACGGAAACCGCTGCCGAATCCGAACATCAATCTTTTTGTCAACCGGCAATGGCGACGCTTTCAGATGAGTACGATGTTGAAGACGCCGAACCGCCAAACCAAGTTGCAGGACGAAAAGTTCTTGGTAAATAAAACGGCGTTTCGCCCACAACATTGTTGTTTTGTCCGGCGGAAAATGAATTGCCGGAATTGCCTCGCGAATCGGTAACAATTTATGTTCCGCCAGAAATTGTTCCGGAAAAACTTCGTCAAGCAACGGCGCATAAATCGGTAACATGTTCCGCAAAATCCTTCGGAGATGAAATTGTTTGAGTCCTTCCGTTAGCGGATAAATCGGTAAATACGGTTCTACTTCGTCTTCATCTTCTGTTTCGGCAAGATAAGTGATTTGCGGATGCATCATTGTCCAAAAGGGGTGATCGTATCGGGGTTTGCCGGTCAACATAACACGTCTTCCTCTGGCAAAATCCCGCATGATAAACGACATCTTGAACCAAAGCCCTTTGACATAACCTTTACCGTTACAATTTACAATGAGAGTGAGCAGTTGACCGCGAACCGTGGAGCGAGTATCCCATTCTTCGATAGTTCCGATAATTGTCTGCAATGTACGATCTTCCTGAAGTTGGTCAATCTCACGGCGTTCCGTCATATCCTGATAATCACGCGGAAAATAGAACAATAAATCCGCCGCACGAATAATCCCAATCCGTTTCAAAATTTCCGCACGCTGCGTACCAACTCCTTTCAAATATTGAACCTGAGAACGAAGATCGAGAATCTCTTCAGACATAACTCTATTAGTAAATAGTGAATAGTTAATAACGAATAGTTGATAATGATTAATAGAGGTAAGCTATTCCTCAAAAGACCCGCTGGACGGTTGTGCCGGTTGAGTTGTTACTGACTCAAAAAATACGCAAAGGAGGGGCATTACCTGTTGGCGTCAATAACGACTCAACCGGAATGATAAGTATTATCAGATATTTCAGTTTATTTTCAATATCTTTAAGGGTTATTGAGTCAAATTGTTTCGGGATTCGGTAATTTTTAGCAAAATCTCTTCCTTTTCACGCCCCAAGTCGGGCAAAATAGAGAAAATTAGAGAGCATCTTTCAGCAAGAGGTGGGCAACCTTTCGCTGAAAGGTTGCGTCGACGTACTCGCCGACAGTGAATCAGATTAACGATGGGGCACTTCTAATAATTGCGATTCTATCGTTTTATTTTTTTTTTATAGATTTTTTTCTGAGGATTTCTATTTTTTTGGTATTATTTTTGTTTTTTTCTAGGGAATGATTTTTGCCATTTATCATTTTTTGTTTCCTATTGAAGCGGTTTGGTCGTACTATCCCTTACATTTTGCGTTGGAAACACGTTTCAGACTCACGAGTCGGCTCATAGTGTAAACTAAATTCCGCATTCCAATCTGAAATTTCGCTCGAATGATTCCAATCGTTCGTAATATCTCGTTGCCCATCCGCATTTTTTGTGCGCCAAAAATGTGTTCAATTCGACTTCGGGCTTTCGATTTCAACGTGTTGTTCGCTTTCTGTTCGTCTGTCAACGGATGGTTATGATAATCCCTTTTATTGATTTGAGAATCAAAGCCGCGTTGTTGCAATTTCTCACCGATCTCCTTACTCTTGTATGCAGAATCCGCAAAAATGGGTTGTCGATATTTTTCATCGTTTTCATCTTTCTCCGCGTGATCGAGAACCAAATCCAAAAAAGGAACGCTATCATGAACCGCCGCATTCGTCACCTTATAATCCGTAATTATTTTCATATCCGAATTCGCCTTGACATGATTTTTGTAGCCATAATGTTTTTCGTTATTCTTTCGCGTGTAACGGGCATCAAAATCGGTTTGCGATCTCACTGCCGGCTTGCAAGTACGAGACGAAAGTTTTTCCCCTTTTTTAATTTGGGTGTAGTCGTCTTTAGAAAAGTCTTGCTTCGGAACATCGACAGGTCCCAGTGAATTTGGAGTGCAATGGGATCAATCTCCGGCAGTGAATCTGTTGCGCCGTAAATTTAGTGAATAACGAATAGTTAATGGTAACTTCTAAAAACCTTTAGCAAAGATTATTTTTTGACAGGATATACATAATAAACTGGATTTTATTTGATTTTTATTTTATAAATTTTTTAAATCCTGTCAAAAAATAGATTTTTAGAAGTTACTTAATAGTGAATAGTTCGCAAGTGTATAATTTACCAAAACGTATTGAATCCGCTTGCGTCTCCAACTATTCACTATTAACTATATTGTGTGAATTATATGATTAGTATTTTGGGAGTACGTAGTAACCGTTGGTGTTACGAAAAAGCCCTATCGGGCGATTCCGTGTTTCGGAGCAATTCAGAAAATAGGTACAAATATTCAATACAACCCTAACGCTATTCAATTTTTATTCACACGTTGTATTTGTTGCAAGGCATAAAACGATAATTGCCGGAAGTTATTGTGGTTTCCAGGGAGTTTGTTCGTTTTTTGGTTTGAGAAATTCGGCTTTAGTGTCCTGATACCACCGGAAAAGATGTTTTTGCAACTCTTTTGTTTTTTCCGGCATTTTTTCTGCGAGATCTGTTTGTTCTCCCTGATCTTTTGTAACATCAAAAAGGTGGACACGTCCGTCTTCGAGACGTTGGATCAATTTATAATCTCCCATCCGAACCGCCGAAGAAGGAAAACCGCCTTGATTACTGTAATGAGGATAATGCCAGAAAAAAGCGTCGTGTTTTTGCAACATATTTTCTCCTTTCAGTAACGGCGCAAAACTCACACCGTCGAGATGTTGTTCCGGTTTGAGCGGAAGCCCCGCCAGTTCGAGCAATGTCGGATAAAAATCCGTACTGATTACCGGTTCATCGCAAACACTGCCGGATTGGATTGTTTTCGACCAACGAATAATCAGCGGTTCACGGATTCCGCCTTCGTAGTTCCAACCTTTTCCCGCGCGAAACGGTAAATTGCTCGTTGGCGACCCTTCCGCCGTGGCAAGACCGCCGTTGTCCGACATGAACACGACAATCGTATTTTCGTTCAAACCGAGTTCATTCAACTTGGCGAGAACCCGACCGACACAAGCATCCGTATGGGACATCATTCCAGCGTAAATTTCATGGTTTTGACGGCAACGGCTTTTACGCGGTTGATCGGACACATGAACCTGTTCTTCATCAATAAAATCACGTGTTTCGTCATTTTGCAAATTAAGTTTCTGTTTTTTTTCCCGATACGGGGCAACATATTCTTCGGACGCTCCCAGCGGAACATGAACTTGATAAAACGAAAGATAAAGCAAAAAAGGCGAATCCTTAAATGCCTCCAAAACAAGCAGTGCATCATTTGTGATTTGTGTTGTCCGGGTTTCGATGGGAGTTGCGGAATTTTTCGGAGTAACCGGCGGCAATTTCGGCAACGTTAAATTGGTAATAGACGGAGCGATATGCAGAATGTCGCCGCTTACAACATCGAATCCTTGAAGTTGCGGTCCGTAATCTTTCAAATTGCCGAGATGCCACTTTCCAAGCAATGCGGTTTTGTAACCGGCTTCGTGAAACGCTTCCCCTAATGTTGTTTCCTCAAGCGGCATGAAAAGATTGAGAGTTGCCGGTTCAAAACGTTCACTCCGTGTTCCTGCCAGAAAATTCGTAATTCCCGACCGAACCGGATAACGACCCGTCATAATACTGTAACGAGTCGGACTGCAAACACAGCAAGCGGCATACGCTGTGGTAAATTTCATTCCTTCTGACGCAAGCCGGTCGATATTCGGTGTTTCATAAAAGGAGTTCGGGTTGAACGCCCCAATATCCATAACACCAAGATCATCCGCCAGAATAAACACAATATTCGGTTTGGTTTTCGTGTTTTCTCCCACCACACCAATCGGGAAAACTCCAAACAATAAAAAAAGGACGACAAAGAAAAATAAAGTTCGCATTTTTTGTAATTTTTTCTTTCAAAAGGTTAAATGAAACGAAATAAACTAAACTGTTTATAATACTCATTATACTTGAAACAGATGTTCCTTAAAAGTAGGCAAAGTTTTTTGTTAGTAGGATTGCAAGTTTTTTCCTCCGCCCCTTTAGGGGCAACGCATAACAACCCACCGCAACGCGGTGGGTTAAAGCCGCCCATAAATTTCGCCCTGAAAGGGCAATGCCAATTCGTTTTGCGTTGCCCTTTTCAGGGCGATTGTGGAGGGACTGTTACCCACCGCGTTGCGGTGGGTTGTTACGCATTGCCCTTGCAGGGCGGAGGAAAACTTGCAATCCTACTGAGTTTTTTGTCGTAAGTTATTTTGCAATATAGTGTTGCAATAATTTCTCATTATTCAGTGGAATATTCGCAATCTCATTTTTAGCATACAGAAAACACAGATTGGAAGGATTTTTAAAAATACAAATATTTGCGTTCATCCTTCCAATCTGCGTGCAAAAAATGAAGTTGCTGTTAGACGATCTACATAATCCTATGGAATTTCAACAGTTTCACCGCCGTTGATTGACCCCAACGCTCCCCAAACTCCGAATGGGGAAGTACCGGAATTAGTCGGAATTGTCGTAGTGGTAATCTCGCCGGAATTAATTGTTTCCATAATAAAATGGACGGAACCGTCTGCAAGTACAGTATTAACTCCGTGTGCATGGTAACTATTCGCGGAAAAAATGGATCGGTGATGAAAAAGATCACCGGCGTTATTTGACGAACAACTTGCGGAATTGGGCGGTAAGATCGCTGAAAAAGTTGATGGCATCCGACCATCTCCCCATCGTGTTCCGAGATAATTCTGTTGAACAGAACCGTTGTAAGTACCGTCACTTTTTTTCCGCAACGAACATGCGTACGGAAAAGTGGCGGCAATAGTTGCTCCCATTCCGTTGTTCGTTGTATCGGTCGAATAGGCTCCGCGAATATTGTTTTCCAGTGCAGCGGTAACACGTTCTGAAAGTGCAATCGTATTTGAAGTTCCGTCGCTTAAAGACGCGAATGTCCGCCAAACATTTCTACCGGTTGGTGAAGACGAGGTCATGGAAGTACCAGTGGAAACAGCCCAATAAAGATCGGGCATTACAAAAAGTCCACGAGTATTTTCTATCGAATTGTTAACCAGTGTATCGGGCCAATCACCGGTACAAACGACATAAGAAGAACGTCCCTCTGAACGTTTGGAATTGATATCCGAGGGACAAATCAAAGAAGTTTGTGTTTGTCCCCAAGGATTACCGCCGCTCGGGTCATTCGGATTATCTTTTCCGGCTTCATAAACTGCATCCAGTTCATAAAACGGAGTCAAGACGAACATCGTTCCAAAGAACGCCCGATAAGCGGTCAAGGCTCCAGCAGCATTTTTCTTGAAGAATTGGCTGGAAGCAGCGGGAAACGCTTTGTTGACATCGTGATAGTTGTGCAAAGCGATACCAAGTTGTTTTAATTTATTGGTACACTGCATTCGTCTTGCCGCTTCACGCGCTGCCTGATCTGCCGGCAACAGAAGTGCGATTAACACGCCGATAATCGCAATCACCACAAGAAGTTCGACCAATGTAAAGCCGAACGGTGAAGAACTAATGAGTTGAAAGAATTTTGCGGAAAAACATTGAGAAAACCAACTCTCTCCGTTCTCATTTCTTAACTCTTCCCTATATACTGCCCCCCCCCCCCTGACTTGCCCATTTTAACATTTGATTTTCCACCG
>JAISBG010000538.1 GCA_031266315.1 Planctomycetaceae bacterium
ATCGTCTTTCACTTTTTTGTTGCGGAAAAGTCCAACGAATACAGGATTTCTTGTTTTATTATTTTTTACTTACTAACACTTTTAGTAAGACACTTTTCCGCAACGCTTATAATTATACACTCTTTTTCTGTTTGAATAGGCACGCGAAGCAGCAAGGAGAATGCAGTGTATCAATCACCTGAAACAAATCGGGATTGCCGTTCACAATTTCCATGACACAAAAGGAACATTGCCGCCAACCGGAACAGGTCCAACTTCGGTTTCCAGTTCTGCAATGGTTACTGTTGCTACACCCAATGATAGTTCGCAATATTTGCGGCTTTCACTTTGGGGGATCATTTACCCATACATTGAACAGAACGCCCTTTATCAAAAATTGGTTGATTATGGGCTTCAAAAGTCGTTGAAGAATGATGACTTTTGGAACAATAACTCAGTTTTGACGGAAGAGGAGCGTAAAGGTTTCGGTTCTGTTCCGGTGTATCTCTGCCCGACACGACGAGGAGGAAGTCAATATTGTCCTGTTGACACTACTTTGAACGGACATGATTGGTACACCGGTTATTTGGGACCTCGTGGAGATTATGCGTTTATTTATGGAGTTCCAAGTGATGCTCCTAATTCGTATTCCGACACGACATGCCACCAGTATTCGTTCAATAATTTTCACGACGCACAGGCATCGTATCAGCGAGGACCGTTTCGGGCTCCATTAGTCGAAACAAATACATGGATGCCGCGTGACTCAATGGCGTGGATTCAGGACGGAACAAGTAATCAGATACTTTTTGGTGAAAAACATATTCCCGAAACATTTCTTGATCGATGTGATACACCAACAATGGAAGGACGTTTTACCGCTGATTGTTCAATTTTGGTAATAGGAAATTGGGCATCGGTCGCTTCTGCCCGAACATTTCATGCTTACAATAATTCTGTTGGAACATTGGTCAACAATATTCACTACGGAGAAATTAATGCAACCTATCCGGAAACCAGTACTAGTCCCGGAGGCTTATGGCACTATTCTTTTGGAGGTTATCATCCTGATATTTGTAATTTTGTTTTGGGAGACGGCTCCGTTCGTTCACTGCCATTGACAACTCCTTACCAGACAATCGGTAAATTAGGACATGTTTCCGATGGTACAACCGTTACATTGCCTTAATAACTCCAGTTCCGCTCCGTAGTTAAACAGTAACCGTTAGGATGAAAGTCAAGGTGAAGTGTTTATTTATGATTTTTAGTCCGTAGGACTTTAACGTGGATAACTCCGTGCAAGTGGAACGCAGCACGGGGTTATCCATGTTAAAGTCCCACGGACTTAGGAATCAAATATCTTCACCGTGACTTTTCGTGAACGGTTACTTTTTAATTACGGTGCGTAACATGAGTAAATTATCGTAATTTATAATTATTGTAATTATTCAGTGTAATTTTTTCACCCATTTGTCCGTTTATTTATTTCGTTTCGTTTTTGCTCCGAAAATCGAACGCCATAGCCGATAACCGCCGCTCAAATTATAAGCGTCAAAATTATTCTGTACTAAAATTCGTGTTGCCGCATAACTGCGAACACCGCTCTGGCACATAACATAAATCTTTTTCGTTTTGTCAAGTTCGTTAAGCCGCCCACGCAATTCGTCAACAGGAATATTGATAAAACTGCCAATAGCCCCGTTGTCAAACTCAACCAGCGTGCGTACATCCAGCAATATAACATCGTCCGATTTTTGTAACTCCGCAATATCGTGCCAATGAAATATTTTGACTTTGCCCGTGAGAATATTTTCGATGACAAATCCAGCCATATTAACGGGGTCTTTGGCAGACGAATAAGGCGGTGCGTAACATAATTCAAACTTTGCAAGATCATACGCGGTCATTTTCCCGTGAATCGCCGCCGCAATCACATCACAACGTTTGTCAACTCCACCGTAACCAACAATTTGAGCCCCAAACAATTTTCCTGTTTTGCGTTCAAAAATGACTTTGATCAACATATTTGTTGCGCCGGGATAATAACCGGCGTGATCGGTTGACCAGAGAAACACTTTTTCGTAATTCAACTCATTCTTTTTTGCAACAGTTTCATTGATTCCTGTTGACGCAACCGTCATGTCAAACACACGCAAAATCGCGGAACTTTGTGTACCGAAATACCGCGAATCAATTCCGCAAATTTGGTCTGCGGCAATACGTCCTTGTTTATTGGCAGGACCGGCAAGCGGAATATAATCCGGTTGTTCCGTAACATAATTAACCGCCGACACCGCATCGCCAATCGCATAAATATTAGGATCAGATGTTTGCATTGTTTCCGAAACGACAATCGCCCCACACGAAGTGAGATTGAGTCCGGCGTTTTGGGCAAGCGAACTGTCCGGTTGAACTCCGGCTGCAACAATAATCATGTCTGTAACAATTTCTCCGTCCAAATTAAGTGCAACATTTAATCGGTCGCCTTGTTTTGTGAACGATTGTACTTCGTGATTCAGCAACAACCTGACGCCCTTGCTTTCAATATGACGGTGGACATCACAAGCCATGTCGTAATCAAGAGTTGTCAGCACATAATTGTTACGTTGCACAATCACAACTTCCAAACCTGCACGGTGCAAATTTTCCGCCATCTCAAGACCGGTATAACCGCCGCCGATAATAACTGCGTGTTGCGGTTTTTTTGTGTCAAGAAATTCTTTAACGCGATACGTATCAGAAATATTTCTGATCGTAAAAGTGTGTTCAGACTGAAATTGGTCGGGACAAATTGGTTTTGCTCCGGGTGAAAGAATCAATTTATCATAACCTTCGGTGTAAATTTCATTGGTCTGACCATTTTTAACAGACACTGTTTTAGCGTTGCAATTAATAGCAACAACTTCATGACAAACCCGAACATCAATATTATAACGTAATTTGAAAGATTGCGGTGTTTGCAATATCAGAGCCGATTTTTCTGTAATTTCCCCGCCGATGTAATACGGAAGTCCACAGTTGGCGAATGAGATAAATTCATCGCGTTCAAACATAATGATTTCCGCTGATTCCGAAAGTCTGCGAAGCCTAGCCGCCGCAGACGCTCCACCGGCAACACCGCCAACAATCAGAATTTTTTGGATTTGTTTCATCTATATTCCTGTAATATTAAGTATTACTATTTATTGTTCTATTTAATGCAACAATTTATGTTAATAACTGATGCTACGCACGAGATGGAGTATTTTGGTAACGGTTTTGTCGAAGGATTATCAACCCCGCAGGGGTGTGATGTGCATAACCGGCGGTGGAGCGAAGCGCAACCGCCGGACTATCGCCACACACTATCAAAAGTCCCGCAGGGACGAGATTATTAAATATCGAGCAATCTCATAAAATAATCTCGCCCTTGCAGGGCTTTGTTGTTGGGGGCTTTTGAATCCGGTGGTTGCGCTTCGCTACACCGCCGGTTATGCACATCACGCCCCATGCGGGGCTAAGGAAAATATTTTTTGACGAATTCATTATGTCCTTGCCGACTATCGTGCGTAACATGAGTTAATAACATGTTCTTTCATGGATTTTCGTACATTAAAGGACGTTCCAAAGCCGAATCAATTGTTTCCCAAATGATTGTTGGCGGTTTCGGTTTGTTTTTTTCAACCGGATTGGTTTTGTCTTGCGGCGACGGAACAACCTGTTTGGGTTCCTGATACGCATTGGCATAAGCAGGAGTCGGCTGACTCGGCTGCGCAACAGGAACATTCAACATCGGAACCGTTTTTTGCGGCGCAAATATCGCTAACTGATTATTGTTCTGACCGTCCGATTGCCAATATTCTTTTTCAAGCGAAGGAGGAACAATCGGTAAAAAAGCCGTTTCGGAATTACTCGCCGATTTCTTCTGAATAATATTTTCCGTTGTTTTTGTAGCAATATTATTGGAAACCGGAGGCAATTGTTCGGATGTTATCGAATTTTTTGTATCTTCCCATTCAGGATATGTTGTTTTAGAAGACGGCAAAGGTAAAACAGTTGGAGCGGAATAGGCAGACTGTTTCGGTTCCGGCTGCTTTGGCTCTAATTGTTTCGGTTTTGATTGTTTTGGTTCCGGCTGTTTGGGCTCCGGTTGTTTCGGTTTTTCATTCTTTTCCGATTCTTTTACGGTTGCTTTCGGTTTATCAGGTTTCGATTCCATGAGGAAGGCATCCGGTTTTTTTTCAAACGTTTGAGAATTTTTTTCTTTCTCTTTGGGTGGTTCCTGTAACAGATCAGGTTGAATCGGTTTATTGACCTTCGACGTTTTTACGGGAATTGCCGGAACAGACGGCGGCGAAAAATTTTCTTTTCCGTTCTGATTTTGCGGAAGAGACGGCAATCGCATTGAATCGGTTTTATCACTCTTCAACACCGGCGGTTCAGAAGATACCGCTGTAACTTCTTTCCCGGATTCATAGAATGTTCCGCGAACCTGAGGATAGTACGTTAAATTGATTCCCAAACAGAGAATCAATAAAAAAACAGAAAATAAAATTCCCGGTTGAAACGGCATTATATGACAAATTGTATAACAAATAGGGGGAATAAATAAAATGAAACAAGTTTTTCAAGTTTGAAATCATATAAGGAAACATACAACTTGCTCTTTACAAAGTCAAATGTTTTTTCTTTTTCTACATTCTTTTTCCAATATTTTATTGTAAAAATTACCAGAAAAAGCAATCAGGTAAAATTTAACGAAGTTTAGGCAAAAGAATGAAAATAAAAGATAAATGAGAATAACGATAACGACGGCATTATGGACAGTTGGCGGGCTAAAAATTTTCACCCTTATATCCTTGCTCGGTAATTCGTCAATCGTTTTGGAAAAGAGACCGTTATATTGTGTAAGTTATAAAATTGGTATTTTTTGACGATTCACTAGGCTTTTACTGTTACGTAAAAATCAATCTGGATGTAACCTCATTTTCAACCCGAAAAGAGGTGGGCAATCCGCCCGCTGGGCGGTTGCGCCGGTTGAGTCTGTAATTCTTCAAAACGGAAGGCAATACAATTTGCCGTTGTGAATCTGGTTCACTGTCGGCTAACGCCGACGCGACCTTTCAGCGAAAGGTCGCCCACCTTATAATTGCCTATGAAATATTACCTATTATTTACTATTCCGGTGGGAAACACCTAATCTGGTAGAATCAGGGATTCTCTATTTTGATTAAATTCCAATGTTGATGTATGTTTTGCCGGCTTTTTTACTTATGGTGCGTAACATGAGTTAATTATTCTACCCGATCTGCCTATTTTTCAGCAAGACGAAAAAAATTTTTCTAAAAAATATTTTCCCACCAAACCCTGAAAATTACGGTATTTTCATCATTTTTTACTCTCTGCACAAAAAAATTCCGAAAAAAATTTCCGCACCCCTATTGCAATGTAATCTATTTTTCGATAATATAGAAACAGTTTAA